>NZ_DASRXP010000431.1:0-19927 GCF_035687465.1 Kribbella sp. | reverse complement strand
CCGGCCGCATCCTGACCGGCTGCAGCACCGACGTACTCATCGAGGGAAAGCCCGCGGCGATCCACGGCAGCATGGCGCTGAACCTGCCGCCGCACGTCCCTACCGGAGGGACATTCCAGAAACCGCCGGACAACCGCGGCTCGGTGATCGCGACGGGCCCCCTGGTCCTGGTCAACGGCAAGCCTCTGGCCAAGGCCGGCGACAAGGTGCTGACCTGCAACGATCCCTCCCCTGCCCCCACCGGCACCATCGTCGCCACTGGCCAGGTCATCGTCGGCTGACCCCGTACGAGGAACCAAACAGTTCATAGGCCTCGAGTTTGATCAGCTATCGAGAGCTGCTCCCTATTGGGTGCTGCATCCGCGTAACCTCTCAGCTGGTTCGCAAGTTAAACGATTGACTCTGTCTTGCGCAGTGTCGGCGATGCTCCCCCACATCGCCTCTCATGGAGTTGAGGCGCCATGACCCCTGGCACCACCACGGCCCGTGCTGAGGACGGAGATTTCGTCGGCCGGGCTGTTGAGCTGGCACGCCTCTCAGAGCTGGCCGACAAGGTTCGGGCCGGCGAGCACCAGACCGTAGTGGTCCAAGGGCCGCCGGGGATCGGCAAATCGTCGCTGATCCGCCAATTTCTCGGCCGGTTGCAGGATTTCAGGGTGTTTTCGGCAACTGGCGACCCGGCCGAGTCGCTGCTGGATCTGGGTCTCATCGACCAACTGCTGGCGCAGGCCCCGGCGGATCTGCGCGCGAAGACTCTGTCCCTGAGATCGGGGACACCCACCGAGGCGAATCCCATCGCGGTCGGGAGCAGGTTGCTCGATCTGTTCGGAGAGTTCCAGCGCCGCTCACCGATAGTTCTCGTGATCGATGATATCCAGTGGGCCGATAACTCCTCTCTTCAAGCGCTGCGCTTCCTACTCCGCAGGATGTGGGCCGAGCAACTCCTGGTCATCCTGGTCGCCAGGTCGGACAATCCCGCACCCACCGAAGCAGGGCCATCCCCTGAGCCCGCGCTGGAACGTCTGATCCGCGGAATTCCCGCCGACCTCCACCTCGAGCTGACCGGCCTCGATCTCCTGGACGTCGCCGATCTGGCGCGAACGATCGCCGGCAGGCACCTGCCGGCCGCGGCGGCCCGCCGGTTCCACTCCTATACCAGTGGTCACCCGCTGCTGCTCCGCACGATGCTCAACGAGATCTATGCCAACCGCTTCGGCAGCGTCGACCTGCGGCTGGCTGTGCCGCCGTCGGTCGAGTCCGCGACCCGGCGTACCTTCGGGAGCCTCCCCGAGCCGTCCAGAGCCCTGCTCGAAGCCTTGGCCGTGCTCGGCGGCCGGCCGTCACTCGCGCAGGCCGCCGACGTCGCCGGCGTCGAGGACGCTCACCAGGCACTCCGCCCGGCAATCGACACAGGCCTGGCTATCTGGTTTCGCAGCGAACCGACCAACCCGGTCGCCATCACTCACGACTTGCAACGCGAGGCGATCTACTCCGCCCTGTCGCCGGCCCGTCGCGGCCAGTTGCACCGACGCGCCGCGACGACAGTCGAGCCGTTTCTGGCTTGGCGGCACCGAGTGGCCGCGGTCGGCTCCACCGACGCAGTACTGGCCTCGCAACTCGAGAAGGCAGCGGTCATCGAAGCCGGCAAGGGGAATCACGGCACTGCGGCGACGTTCCTGAGCTGGGCGGCGGACCTGACTCCCTGGGGACCACTTAGCGAGAAGCTCCTGCTGACCTCAATGGTCCATCTGGTGTTCAGCGCTGACCGCGGCCGGACCCGCCTGCTGCTCGAACGCGCGGCCCGCTGCGCTCCGTCCGGCTTGCGGTCGCTTGCTCTCGGACTGTGTGAGCTGTACCTCAGCGGTGAGCGCGGGGACGCCGAGCTGCACCTCGCAGAGGCCTTCGCCACCGGCTCGGCGAAGAGCCCTCGCAACTGGATCCGCGGCACAGCCGCAGCAGGCTTGACGGGGGTAAGCGTCTGGCGGGGTGATACCGACAAGGCACTGGATTTCGCCAAGGTCGCGCTGGCTGCGAACGGGGTACCGGGAGTCCTGCGCGACTACGTCGTCTGCCTGCAGGCAGTCGCACAGAGCAGGCGTGGCGGTCTCGCTGCCGGATTGGAGGAGCTGCGCCATTTGTCCGACCACCCGTCGGACATCTCCAGCCGAGATCTCGAATCGCTTGCCTGCCGTGGCGCTGCGCGGTCACTGGTCGGCATGTTCGAGGAGGCCAGCGGGGATCTCACGGAGGTCGTCCGGCGCCAAGAAGCAGGCGCCCAGATGCTGTCCGGCGTCCAGCCCCACTGCTACCTGGCGGCCGTCCAGTACCAGCTGGGCGAGTGGGACGCGAGCATCCTGACGATGCGACGAGCCGCCCTGCTCGCCGACGACGACCAGCCGGTGATGAACGAGGTCGTCCGGCACCTGGCCGCCTCGCTGGTCCCTTCCGCCCGGGGCGACTGGAAGACCTCGGAAAGGCTGGTCCGCGCAGCTGCCACCGCCGCCCACCGAGTTGGCGGCCCGCAGGACAGTAGGTACGCCGCGATCGCAGCCGCCCTGCTCTACCAGGCCCGCAACGACAACCGCGGTGTACTGCGTGTCCTGAGCGCCGTACCAGGTCTTCGCTCAGGTGGAAGCTCCCCAGGGGGACTGCACGAATGGTGGAGCACCTGGTGGGGCCCCTTACTCATCGATGCCCTCCAGCAAAGCGGTCAGCTCAAAGAGGCGGCGAGCGAGCTCGCGGTACTCCGAGAAAGAACCAAGGGCGCAACGGTGATGGCCAGCACGATCGCCCGCCTCGCAGCCCAGCAGACTGAGGCCGAAGGCAACCTTCAGGGTGCGATCGACCTGACAGAGGAATGCCTGACGACCCTGATAGAGCCACGCGCTCGCCTTGCCGACGGTCAACTCTTCCACGCCCACGGCCGCCGCCTGGTAACCATCGGAGATCTGGGCGGCGCCGCCCACTGGCTGACCACCGCCGACCAGTGCTTCGAGGCTTTGTCAGCCGAGCCCTACCGTCGGCGCCTGGCCGTCGACCTGTCTGCCCTCATCAGCCGGCCAAGTCCACCACTCCGTCACCACCTCACTGCCAAAGAACGCGAAGTCGCCGACCTGGTCCGCCAAAACCTCACCAACCGCGAAATAGCCGCCCGCCTCTTCGTCACCCCAAAAACCATCGAATACCACCTCAGCAACATTTTCGCCAAGCTCGGCATCACCTCCCGCCGACAATTGCATCAAAACTTCTGAGCCGGCAACTGCGTCGAGGCGGACGAACTGGCTCACGACACCTATCTGCTGCGTTCGGCAACGAACAACGGCGCCACCACCAACCGTCACCGCCACTGGCAGGGAAACATGACGCGCCGGCACGGCGTCTCCTCGACCGCGAAGGCGACTACCTATTTTTCCGCATAGTATTCTTCTAAGATTTCCTTGATCAACTCTTCGCGGTTGCGGTTGCCCATACTTGACACCTTCGCACCGGAGACAGCGTTGTAGACGAGCTTGATCTTGCCTTTAAGGTCACCTATGGGCGCAGCAACGAGCTTGATGCGGGCGTTCTTAGGATCGCCACGCGTCTCCGCATCGATGTAAACTCCTGGCTCCAGGCTGTTTAGTGCAGAACCTCTGTAGCGGATATCATTGTATATGAATCCGTGCTCGATGCCGACGCCGTGGTCTTGCCGGGAGATGATTATTCTTTTAGCGCCGTGGACTTTCTGAGGTGTGAAACTCGTAGGGTAGCCAGGGGCAATTGAGTACACGAGGGTGGACTCGTCCAGCGAACCAACATCAATTTCGACAGCCTCGTCATGGTGCCCTGGACCCGGCACCGGATCAAGCTGCGACAGTTCTACTTGGACATTGGAGTATTGCTCTTTGATCGCGGTGGCCATCTGCGATGCCGCCGCCGCGCCTCGACTGTGACTCCTAAAGAGAACAACGATAGGCCGGCCTCTTCCTTCTTCGGCTACGTCCCTGAAGGCTTCCAAGATCGGCGTTAAACCGTCGGTTGTGACTTTGGAGATTTTATTCGATCCCCCGTCTTTCATACCGCCGGCAGTCAAAATCTTATCTATTGGGCCCCCGCCGCCAACGCCAGCGATCTCAATCTCCGTCCCCTGGCCAGCATCTCGCTCATAGTAGACGACCGATCTGGTGTTGCCGCCCTCGTCCCAGCCGCGGCCCATGCCCGCGGCAAGGTTTACGTGGTGCGTCCTCCAGTTGCCGTCCCCAGAGCCAGCTACCGTGACTTTCACGTAAAGCGGACGATCTTCATTCCCGACAGCACCGCGAAGTTTCAGATCCTTCGCGTCGAGGTCCAGCCGCCGACCACGTCGAGCAGGCAATCCCATGTGGTTTTTAAGGTTCCCATAAAATTCCCGCTCCGCCTTTTCAACTAGGTCCTCCTGGAACCACCGAAGGCGTTCGTTGACTACGATAGTAAGAAACTTGTCGGATCTGCATTCCTTTGTTTCACGGAGACGCAGCAGCTTAAGAATTTTGGCGAACTGTCCGCTTTCCAAGCGTCCTTGTCCGTCTCCTTCTCCGTCTCCTTCTCTGTCTCTGTCTCTGTCTCCCTTCTCCTTCTCTCTACCGTCCGAACTTTCCTTCTTTTTCCGCTTTGAAGACTCTTCACCGTACACGTGAACCACCCGCTCCTTTTGCTTGGATCAGTGTCGCCATGCGTGCCTACTTCTTCAGTTCCGGGAAGCTGCGGTAATTGCCAGCTCGATTGCCCAGGCCGGTCAGGATGGCTTCGTCTCTCACGAATGCGGTGGCGAGGCGGGTGGCGAAGCGCCAATCGGTGTCGCACTGGCCGCCGGGCGTTGCGGACGTCGGAGTTGCGGTGAGCCTCAGCTCGACTCGGTCTCGGATACGGCGTCAGCCAGGGCTGCGTCGACCAGGGCCTCGGCTTCGGTCATGCGCTGATCGAATTCGGGATCTTCAAGCAACTGATCGAGTACTTCGCGGTCGATGCCCTCAACGGCGGGGTCGTCAGCCAACGCTTGGAAACTTGCCAAACGCTCGTTCGAGACCTGGCCGACTTGGCCCGCCTCCACCACAGGCTGGTGCGAGATCTCATCGGCGGTCAGTGGTGCACTGTGCAGCTCGATCCCGAGCTCGGTGAAGGCGTCAGCTTTGGCCTTGAGTGTCTCCGCGTGGGCGACGAAGGCTGTCGCTTCGGCCTCGAAGCCCTGGCCCCTGGCTTCGGCGAGCAGCCAGCCTCGGTAGAACGTCCATGACGACTCGCCCTTGTATCGACCGATGTTCTTCTGCAGGAAGGCAACCCATTTGGTTGTCTCGTCATCCTGCTGCGCGATGGCGGGTGGTGGCGGGGCGGGCGGGACGTGCTCGGCGATGATGTGATCGCCCCAACCATCCAAGAATGTCACCAGATCAGACGCCCCCGCCGAACGCCAGACCGGATACTTACTGTCCAGCGCCGCACGAACGAACTCCGGCCAGGTCCCACCAACAGCACGCTCCATCTTGACCCGCTGCGCCTCCGTCACCCACGACAACGACTCCACCTCGGCCGGCGGTGGCGGAGCGGGCGGGACATGCTCAGCGATGATGTGATCGCCCCAACCATCCAAGAACGTCACCAGATCAGACGCCCCCGCCGAACGCCAGACCGGATACTTACTGTCCAGCGCCGCACGAACGAACTCCGGCCAGATCCCACCAACAGCACGCTCCATCTTCACCCGCTGCGCATCCGTCACCCACGACAACGACTCCACCTCAGATGCGCCCGCGTCCGCACCGGCGCCCGCTTGTGCGAGCAGTGCGGGGTAGTTACTCGCCAGGTCGACAACGCCGATGCGTTCCATGTCCGCGATCGTCCGCAGCGGATCGCCCAGACGCTCGACAGCGGTAACGAACGACTCGACCAAAGCGCTGTCGAAGCTGGCGTCGAACTGTGATGCGGTCGCTTCGAGCTCGTCCTTCACCGAGTTCCAGTCGGAGTTGCCGTTGGCGTAAGCAGCACAGATCGCGTTGAACCATCGCTCGATCTGCGCATCGCCTACGACCTGCACGGCGGTCATTGCTTGTTCCGTGTCCTGGTCGTACATCTGGTCACCTTCGCTCGTCAACGGGAGGGCAAGGAGTTCGGCAACTGCTCGCGGAGACGATTCCGCGACCATCCGAACCACTGCTTCAGCATCCGACCGCCGGCCCGGGCCTGGTGGTTCCATGGTCCAAGAGTTGGGGCATCGGGGCGCTACCCGTTCGGGCAAGCTGCAGGTGATGAAGAGGAACCTGGTTACGAGACCTGCTGGATTGCGGTGGGGATGACTTCGCAGGCTCGGTTCAGGTCGGCGGCGGAGAGGCCGGCGTGGGCAGTTAGGCGGAGGCGGCTGATGCCGTCGGGGACGCTCGGCGGCCGGAAGCTTCCGACTCGTACACCATTGGCCAGGCACAGCTCCGCGGCCTGGACTGCTTCGCGGGGGCCGGGCATGGGGACGGAGACGACCGCACCGGCCGAGGGGGTGACGTTGCAGACTGCGGCCAGGCGGGCGGCCGTGGTGTGGATGGCGTGGGTGCGCAACGGCTCCTCGGCCAGGATGCGCAGGGCTGCCAGTGCGGCGGCGCAGGAGGCTGGGGTCAGACCGGTGTCGAAGATGAAGGGGCGGGCGCGGTTGATCAGGTGCTCGCGCAGAAGCACTGGGCCGAGGACCACGCCTCCTTGGCTGGCGAGGGACTTCGAGAGCGTCATGGTGACGATGACGTGGTCCAAACCCGCGAGACCGGCTGCCGCGACAGAGCCTCGACCGCCGCCGGTGACGCCCAGACCGTGGGCTTCGTCAACCAACAACACTGCGTCATGCTTCAAGGCCGCAGCCGCCAGAGCCTCGAGCGGGGCAGCGTCGCCGAGGACGCTGTAGACGGATTCGACGAGCACGATCGCATGAGGTTCGTTGCGTTCGGCAAGGGCCTTGGTGACGGCGTCGACGTCGTTGTGCGGGACGACTTCCACCCGCGAGCGGGACAAGCGGCAGGCATCAACGAGCGAGGCATGGACGTGATCGTCGGAGATCAGAAGGGTGCCGGGGCCTCCGAGCGCCGTGACCACGCCGAGGTTCGCGAGGTATCCCGACGAAAACACCAAACCTGACGAGTGGCCGGTGTACTCCGCCAACGAGGATTCCAGCTCAGCATGGAGAGTCGTCGTACCAGTGACAAGGCGGGAGGCAGTGGCGCCGGCGCCCCACTCCCGTACGGCGTCGACCACCGCCTCGACGACCCGGGGATCGCGAGCCAGGCCCAGATAGTCGTTCCCCGCGAGATCGATCAGTACTTCGTCAGCCGGGCGCGGGCGGAGCCGACGAGTCAGCCCCCGCGACTCCAACGCCGCCGCCTTCGGCGCAAGCCACTCTTCCAACATCAGTTGCCCTCGGCGATTGCTTCGGTGATGGCTGAGGTGATGGTGGCGATCTCCTCGTCTGTACAGATGTACGGCGGCATCGTGTAGACGAGATCCCGGAACGGCCGTACCCAGACACCTCGACGCAGGACCGCGTCCGTCATCCGTTTCATGTCGACGGGTCCGCTCAACTGGACCACACCGACGGCGCCGAGCACTCGCACGTCCTTGACGCCCGGCAACGAGGCTGCCGGAGCCAGACCGGCGGACAAGCCCTCGGAGATCCGTGCGACCTGACCAGCCCAGTCCTGTGAGAGCAGCAGGTCGATGCTGGCCAGGGCGACGGCGCAGGCGAGTGGGTTCGCCATGAACGTCGGCCCGTGCATGAGTGCGCCGCCGGGACCACGAGACACGGTGTGAGCGACGTCCGTAGTACAGAGGGTGGCTGCCATCGAGAGGTAGCCGCCGGTCAGTGCCTTGCCGACGCACAGGATGTCCGGGTCGATGCCTGCGTGCTCCGAAGCAAAGAGAGTGCCAGTGCGGCCGAAGCCGGTGGCGATCTCGTCGAGGATCAGCAGGAAGCCGTGCTCGTCGGCCAGCTCGCGCAGCAACCTCAGGCAGGCCGGGCTGTACGGATACATCCCGCCCGCGCCCTGCAGGATCGGCTCGACGATGATCGCCGCGACCTGATCCTTGTACTCCGTCGCGAGCTGCCGCACGATCGCCGCCCAGGCCGCGTACTCCGGGTCGTCCTCAGGGCGATCGAATCCGGCCGGCGGCTGCGGCGCGAAGACCTGCTCCTTCAATGCACCGGTGAACAGTGAGTGCATCCCGTTCACCGGGTCGCACACGCTCATCGGCGCGAAGGTGTCGCCGTGGTACCCGCCCCGGACAGTCAGCATCCTGGTCCGGCCGGTGCGGCCGCGCGCGACCTGGTACTGCAGCGCGAGCTTGATCGCGACCTCGACGGAGACCGAGCCGGAGTCGCAGAAGAAGACGTGCTGCAGCGGCTCGGAGGTGATCTCGACCAGACGTGAAGCCAGCCGGATCGCCGGCTCGTGCGTCAGCCCGCCGAACATCACATGGCTGAAGTCGTCCAGCTGAGCCCGAACAGCAGCGTCCAGCACTGGATGCTTGTAGCCGTGGATCATGCACCACCACGACGCCATCGCATCGATCGCCTCAACCGTGCCGCCGGCCCCGTCATCCAGCTGCAGGCGGACACCAGCGGCCCCCCGCACGAGACGCACCGGCGAGGGCTCACTCAACGACGAATACGGATGCCACAACAGCTCGGCGTCGGTCTTCAGCAAGGCATCGCTCATGCCGACGTCGTCTCCCCGTGCACGGAGCAACGGGCGGACCAGCCCATCGGGTGGACCTGGACGATCATCCGGCGGCGGCACTGGTCGCAGTACCGGGGTGGTTCCATCGTCAGGGCCTGGTGGCAGGTGTCGTGGTTGCCGCCAGCGGCCTCGTGGCCGCAGTGACCGCAGTAGAGCACCGTGTTCATAGCGTCTTCTGGAGTTCCTTGACCGGCATCTTGAGGTCGGCCAGCAGGTCCAGGTCCGCGGTCGCCGGGCGGCCGAGTGTGGTCAGGTAGTTGCCGACGATGACGGCGTTGATGCCGCCGAGCAGGCCCTCGCGGGTGCCCAGGTCGCCCAGGGTCAGCTCGCGGCCGCCGGCGTACCGGAGCACGGTCTTCGGCATCGCCAGGCGGAAGGCGGCGATGGTCCGCAGCGCGTCCTTGCCGGCCATGATCTCCATGTCGCCGAAGGGGGTGCCCGGGCGCGGGTTGAGGAAGTTCAGCGGCACCTCGTGCGGCTCCAGCTCGGCCAGCTGCGCGGCGAGCTCGGCGCGCTGCTCGAGCGATTCACCCATCCCGACCAGGCCGCCGCAGCACAGCTCCATGCCGGATTCCCTGACCATCAGACAGGTGTCCCAGCGCTCCTCGAACGAGTGCGTGGTGACCACGTCACCGAAGTACGAGCGGGCGGACTCGAGGTTGTGGTTGTAGCGATGCACACCCATCGCCTTGAGCTCGTCCACCTGCTCCTGCGTGAGCATCCCCAGCGAGCAGGCGATGTTGATGTCGACCTCGGCGTTGATCGCCTCGATGCCGGCCTTCACCTGCGACATCAGCCGCGCGTCGGGGCCGCGGACGGCGGCGACGATGCAGAACTCGGTCGCGCCGGTCTTCGCGGTCTCCTTGGCGGCCTCGACCAGCTCCGGGATGTTCAGCCAGACCGAGCGGACCGGCGAGGTGAACTGGCCGGACTGCGAGCAGAAGTGACAGTCCTCCGGGCAGCCGCCGGTCTTCAGCGAGATGATGCCCTCGACCTCGACCTCTTCGCCGCACCACTTCACCCGTACTTCGTGCGCGAGGGCGAGCAGGGCGTCGAGTTGGTCGTCCGGCGATCGCAGTACCTCGACCAGCTGCTCCTGGGTGAGGCCGACGCCTCGCTCCAGTACCTGCTCACGGGCAACCTCGAGGATGTCGTTCATGGTTCTCCTGCCTCATCGGACGGTCGGCCCACAGTAAGCGATCGGGGCCACGGGCAAACTTCCCGGATCTTTTTTGCCCACCCTCGTGACCTACGGTGAGTCGTCTCGTTGATGTGTGCAGAGGCGGTGATCGCAAGAACACACAGCCTCCGATTACGAGGAGCGACTGAAAGGTCGCATATTACGATCAGCACGCAGAGTGATTACGACCACTCCGAGCAGGTCGAAATAGCTCGAATCGGTAGTAGAGTGAGGAACATGAGCTCGGGTCGCCAGCTGTGGCTGGTGACCCGATCCCAAAGCGCCGGGCGCCTCACCCCGGCTTGAGTGGGTCCCTCGGGAAACGATTTGGGCGGAAACGTTCCCGAGGGGCCTGCTCCCTTTTATGGCAGGTGTTCAAAGCCTCAGGCCTTGGTCTGAGGCTTTTTCATTTTCACAGTAAGGTCATTCAGCCCCACCCGGCGCGGCATTGTTGTCGCAACGTCACGGTTTCGTCACAGGCTGCTTTGTGGTGATCTCCACAATGGGTAACCGAAGTGCCCCCGGCGCATCGACCGGAACCACCGGCTGCACCGGTGTGACGGCCGCCACTCTCCGGTACTCCGCTCCTACCGCCGGCCGGGCATCTTCCTCGCCCTTGTTCGGCCAGAACGCCAGGGCCCGCTCGGCCTGAGCCGTGATCGTCAGAGACGGGTTGACGCCGAGATTGGCCGAGATCGTCGAGCCGTCCAGGATGTGCAGACCCTCGTACCCGTAGACCCGGTGGTACGGATCGACCACCCCGGTCTCGGCGGAGTCCCCGATCGCGCAGCCGCCGATGAAGTGGGCGGTCATCGGCACGTTGAACGGTTCGCCGATGGTGCCGCCCGGCGTACCGTTCATCAGCTTGGCCATCCGCCGGACCACCTCGTTGGCGACCGGGATCCAGGACGGGTTCGGGGCACCGTGACCCTGCTTCGAGCTGAGCTTCCACCGGCCGAGCCGGTCCCGCTTGCCGAAGGTGGTGATCGAGTTGTCCGCGGTCTGCATCACCAGGGCGATCACGGTCCGCTCGGACCAGTGCTTCAGGTCGTACAGCCGGCGCAGGTTCTTCCGCTGGACGGCCATCTCCCGCAACCAGATCTTCCACCGCGGCTTGTCCCCGTCCCCGTCGGTCAGCACGGTCTGCAGCAGCGACATCGCGTTGCTGCCCTTGCCGTACCGGACCGGCTCGATGTGGGTGATGTCGTCCGGGTGGAACGAGGAGGTGATCGCGACGCCACGGGTGTAGTCGACCGTGCTGTCCTTGGAGATTGCCCCTAGCAACGACTCCGAGTTGGTCCGGGTCAACACACCGAGTCGGCCGGACAGCGCCGGCAGTTTCCCCTCGTCGCGCAACCGGTGCAGCAGCTTGGCCGTGCCGAGTGCGGAGGCCGCGAAAATCACTTGCTGGGCAGTGAATCTGCGAGTCTGCTTGCGATTCGACGTACGCCGGGCCTCGATCGCGTAGCCGCCGTCCGGCAGTGGTTCGACAGAAGTCACCGTCGTCATCGAGAACACCTGGGCACCGGCCTTCTCGGCCAGGTAGAGGTAGTTCTTCGTCAGCGTGTTTTTTGCGTTGTGACGGCATCCCGTCATGCATTCACCGCAGTCGATGCAACCGGAACGCCGCGGACCGGCCCCACCGAAGTACGGGTCGTCGACCTCAACACCTGGTTCGCCGAAGAACACGCCGACCGGGGTCGGGTGGAACGTGTCCCCCACGCCCATGTCGTCGGCGACCTGCTTCATCACCTCGTCGGCGGGGGTGAAATGCGGGTACGTCGTGACGCCGAGCATGCGTTTCGCCTGGTCGTAGTACGGGGCGAGCTCGGACTTCCAGTCGGTGATGTGCGCCCACTGGCGGTCGGTGTAGAACGCGGGCAGTGGTTCGTAGAGGGTGTTCGCGTAGACCAGGCTGCCGCCGCCGACACCGGCGCCCGACAGGATGATCACGTCGCGGAGCGCGCTGATCCGCTGGATGCCGTACCAGCCAAGCTTCGGGGCGAACAGGAACCTGTTCTTGTCCCACGAGTTCTTCGCGAATCCGGCATCCTCGAACCGGGCGCCCGCCTCCAGCACCGCGACGTCATATCCCTTCTCCACCAGACGAAGCGCACTGACGCTCCCCCCGAACCCAGAGCCGATGATGACAACGTCGTGGTCGAATGTCATGTGCGTCCTCGCTTCGCTCCGGGCGCCCATGACATTCGAACAAAGCTGTGTTGAATTGTTCCCTCGCTTCGCTCGGTCATGCTCGTCCCAGCTTCTTCAAGATTCTCAGAGCGCCCGTCATGAGTTCGGCGTAGGCCTCGTCCTTCAAGCCGTGGGAGGCGGCGATCGGGAGGAGACGCTGGGTCGCGATCGCCTGCGGGTCGACGTACCGGCGGATGCCTTCGATGCCCTGGCGACGACCGAGACCGGAGTTGCGCATGCCACCCATCGGGGTGTCGATCGAGCCGAAGGTCGCGGCGTAGCCCTCGTTCACGTTGACCGTGCCCGCCACCAGCTGGGCTGCGACTGCCCGGCCGCGGCGACCGTCGCGGGTCCAGACGCTCGCGTTCAGGCCGTACTCACCCTCGTTGGCGCGCTCGATCGCCTCGGCCTCATCGGAGAACCGGTAGATCGACACCACCGGCCCGAATGTCTCGTTGTCGAAGCACTCCATCTCGGGCGTCACCCCGGACAACACGGTCGGCTCGTAGAACAGCGGCCCGATCTCCGGCCGCGCCTTCCCACCAACCAGTACTACGGCGCCCTTGGCCCGGGCGTCCTCGACATGACGGGAGACCGTGTCGAGCTGCGCCTGGGAGATCAGCGAGCCCATGTCCACGTCCCAACCGGTTCCGGCCGAGATCTTGAGCCGCTTCACCCGGTCGAGGAACGCCGTCACGAAGGCGTCGTAGACCTGGTCCGCGACATACAGCCGCTCCATCGAGACACAGAGCTGACCCGCGCTGCTGAAGCAGGCTCGCACGGCTCCTTCGGCAGCCCGGTTGACGTCGGCGTCACGCAGTACGAGCATCGGGTTCTTGCCGCCGAGCTCCAGGCTGCAGCCGATCAGGCGTTCGCCGGCCTGCTGGGCGACCAGACGGCCGGTCTTGGTGGAGCCGGTGAAGCAGATGTAGTCGGTGTGCTGGATCAGCGCGCCGCCGACGGTCGGGCCGTCGCCGTTCACCGGCTGCCAGGCATCGCGGGGCAGGCCCGCTTCGTAGAGCAGCTCGATCGCCCGGAGCGCGGTCAGCGGGGTCTGGCTGTCGGGCTTGTGGACCACGGTGTTGCCGGCCAGGACCGCGGGAAGTCCGTCGGCCATTGCCATGCTGAGCGGGTAGTTCCAGGGCGAGATGATGCCGACGACACCCTTCGGTACGAACCGCTCGTCGGCCCGGGTCAGCACCGGGAACATGCCGAGCTTGCGCTGCGGCCCGAGCAACTCGGCGGCCTTGCGACCGTAGTACCGGGCGGTCAGTGCTACGTGGGCGACTTCCTCGAAGGCCTGTTTGCGGGCCTTGCCGGACTCCAGGATGACCAGGTCGACCAGCTCGTGCCGATGGTCCAGCACGAGGTCGTGGTACCGCAGCAGGATCGCCGCGCGGTCGGCGAGGTACGTGTTCTTCCAGCTGCGCTGGGTCCGGCGTGCGGACCGCACAGCGGCCACCACGTCGTCCGGACTGGACAGCGGCAACTCGGCAACCGGTTGCCCGGTCGCGGGTGCATAGGAGGTGCGCGTCCCTGCCGTGGCGCGCAGCAGACCGGCCAGGCGACGGATGACCGACTGGTCGGTCGCGTAGGAAGCGGTCGGGTCGAGCTCGGGGTCAGCAGGAATCGAGGTCTGCTCGCTCATCTGCCCAGGCTACCTGCCGGTAACAGCTGTGTCAGCAACAAGTGACGGCACTGATCTGCCGGTGTCGAACGCGAGCACCTTCGGGCATCTTGGCACTAAGGTGAGCGATTGAGTGAGTGAAGGGGTGGAACGTCAAGATGGTTGACAGCGGGGGGCTTTGGACGCCTCCTGAGGACGAGCTCGGTGAGGCTCTGCAGACAGCCCAGGTGCTGATCGAAGAGGGCCGTGCCGACGAGGCCGGGCCGTACCAGCAGCGTGTGATCGAGCTGGCCAGGGAGCGGGCCGGGGAACACCCGGACCACTACGAGGCGAAGCACCTGATGGCGGCCACGCAGTACGAGCTGGCCGGCTCGCTGAACGCCTCGGGTCGTCACGAGGAAGCGCTTGGCGCCCTGCACGAGGCCCAGCTCGGCTATACCGAGCTCAGCGACGCGGGCGTGCTCGACGCCACCTCCTTCTTGGCCGACGTCCGGGCCCGGCGCGCGATGACCCAGGCACACCGCGGCTACGGGGCGACCGCAGTACTGGAGATGGACGGCGCGGTGATCGCGTACGGCCAGCTGGTCGGCGGCGCGGACGGCGTGTCGCACCAGCCGGACTTCGCCCGGGTGCTGGCGATGAACGCGCTCATCCTGCGCCGGTACGGCGATCCCGCGCTGGCCGTGGCCTCGGCCGACGCGGCGAGCCAGTTGTTCCTCCAGCTCGCCGACCAGATCAATGCAAGCCCCCAGTCACTGTCCTACGCGCGCTACCTGTGCTCGGCGACCGCGGTGTCGGCCGACATCCACGCCGCGGAGGGCCGGCTCGATCTGGCTCTCGAAGCCGATGAGATCGGGCTCACCACCGCGGACACCCTGGCCGACTCCGAGTCGGCGACCGACCTGCGCACGCTGGTGTCGGCGCTGACCCGCAAGGGCAAGCACCTCGAGATCGTCGGGCGCCTGATGGATGGCGAGACCTGCACGCGGACCGCTTACGCGACCGATCCGGACACCGCCGCTCGAGTGAGCGAGGAGCTCGAGCGCGGCATCCCGCCGTCGTTGACCACCGCGCTGGAGACTGCCGAGATCAAGCTCGGGCCGTTCGAGCAGTACTTCCGGCTGCTGGCGTTGAGCGAGCCCGCGCCCGGGATGACGCTCGCTACGGTGTCCGGGCGGACCGATCCCGAGTCTGCCGCAGTCCGGGCGAGTGAGCTGGCCGAGCTGGTCGGGCCGATGCTGACCCTCGATGCCGAGACTGCGTTGACGCTCGGGCTCGAGGCTCATTACCTTTTCGCGATCTCGTCCGAGCGTGAGTCGCACCGGATGCGCTACGAGACGAGTACGTATGCGCCGGTCTGGGCGCAGGTGCTGCTGCAGGTCTCCGGGGCGTATCACGCAGCAGGCCAGACCGAGATGGCGCTCGACCTGGCAGGGTGGTGTGCCGAGGTGGCGACGGCTTTGATCCCGTTCGCCACGAGCGACGGAGAGGTCAAGGACCTGGCCGGTGCCTGCTACCGGCACCACGGCGACCTGCTGGCGGCGACTGGCGACTTCATGGCGTCCCAGCACGCCCACGACGCGGCTCAGCAGCTCCAGCATTGACGAGCTGACCCGGCAAGCGCAGGCTGGCGCTGAGGGGGCAGGGCTCATGGATGTTGTGGAACTGCATCGTCGTGCCAGCGAAGAATTCGTCCGGCAGGTGGCCGCAGTACGGCCTGAGCAGTGGGGTGATCCGACTCCCTGCGAGGACTGGGACGTGCGCACGCTGGTGAACCATGTCGTCGGCGAGGAACGCTGGACAGTCCCGCTGCTGGCCGGCCGGACCATCTCGGACGTCGGCGACTCACTCGAGGGCGATCTGCTCGGCGACGACCCGGCCGGCGCCGCGGCGGAAGCTGCCCACGCTGCGCAGGACGCCGTTATCGAGCCTGTACTGACCGGTGGCACCGTGCAGCTCTCGTACGGCGAGGAGCAGGCGGCCGAGTACGTCTACCAATTGACTGCGGACCATCTCGTGCACGGCTGGGATCTCGCGGTCGCCATCGGAGCTGAGCCCGGGATGGATCCTGAGGTCGTGCATCGGGTGGCTGCGTGGTTCAAGGACCGCGAGGACCTCTATCGCGGTGGCGGCGCGATCGGCGAGCGCGTCGAGACCAATGGCAGCCCCGAGGCCGCGCTACTCGGCGCCTTCGGCCGAGATCCCGGCTGGACCCGTCCTTAGGAGTCTTGCAGGTCGGTCTTGAGTACGCCGACGAAGAGGCCTGCTTCGGTCTCGGTCATACCGGTTTCGCTGACCACCAACGCGGTGGCCTGGTGCAGCTCACCGGCCGCCTTCAGCGCACGGGTGCGCTCGGCGAGATTGGCGCCGGGCATGCGGACCACCGGGGTGTCGGTCACTGGCGGCACGTAGCGCCCGAAGCGGACATCGTCGACGAGCTCCTTCGCCTGCTTCAACTCCACGCCGGTGCGGTCCATCACGTACTTGACCGCGAGCACGTTCTTCCGGGTGGTCAGCAGAAAGCGAATCTGGTCGACGTCATCGACCGTGAGCTTCTCCCGCGCGGCAGCAAGAGCGACGTTGTCGGCTTCCGTACGGCGGCTGAACAATCCCATACCCCCAATCCTTCCAGAACCACCCAACCGGCGAGCACCTGTCGGCCGGTCAGCCGACGACGACCTCGACTCGCTGGAATTCCTTGAGTTCGGTGTAGCCGGTGGTGGCCATGGCGCGTTTGAGGGCGCCGACCAGGTTCATGGTGCCGTCGGGGACCCAGGAGGGGCCGAACAGGATCTCGTTGAGGGTGCCGGTGACACCGACCTCGACGCGCTCGCCGCGGGGCAGGTCCGCGTGCCAGGCCTCGGCACCCCAGTGGAAGCCGCCGCCTGGCGCGTCGCTCGCCCGCGCCAATGGGGAACCGACCATCACCGCGTCCGCACCGCACGCGATCGCCTTGGCCACGTCACCCGACCGCCCGACCGAACCGTCCGCGATCACGTGCACGTAGCGGCCGCCGGACTCGTCCATGTAGTCGCGCCGGGCCGCGGCAACGTCCGCGACGGCTGAAGCCATCGGCACCGCGACCCCGAGCACCTTGCGCGTGGTGTGCGCCGCGCCGCCGCCGAACCCGACCAGTACTCCGGCCGCGCCGGTCCGCATCAGGTGCAGTGCGGCCTGGTGGGTGGCACAACCACCGACGATCACCGGTACGTCGAGATCGTAGATGAACTGCTTGAGGTTGAGCGGCTCGGCCTGACCCGACACGTGCTCGGCCGAGACCGTAGTACCGCGGATGACGAACAGGTCGACGCCGGAGTCCACCACGTGCTTGGCGAACTGCTTGGTCCGCTGCGGCGACAACGCGCCCGCCACGGTCACCCCGGAGGCCCGGATCTCCTGGACCCGCTGGGCGATCAGCTCGGGCTTGATCGGCGCCGAGTAGATCTCCTGCAGCCGGTGGGTGGCCTGCTCCTTGCTGATGGAGGTGATCTCCTCCAGCAGCGACGTGGGGTCGTCGTACCGGGTCCAGAGACCTTCGAGGTTCAGTACGCCGAGACCGCCGGCCTTACCGATCGCGATCGCGGTGGCCGGCGACATCACCGAGTCCATCGGCGCGGCCAGGATCGGCAGCTCGAACCGGTACGCGTCGATCTGCCAGGCGACCGAGACCTCCTCGGGATCACGGGTCCGCCGCGACGGCACGATCGCGATGTGGTCGAACGCATACGCCTGCCGACCCCGCTTGGCCCGGCCGATCTCGATCTCGGTCATCTGGTTCCTTCTTGCTAGGCGGTCAGCGGCCGGAGTAGTTCGGGGCCTCGACCGTCATTTGGATGTCGTGGGGGTGGGACTCCTGCAGGCCGGCGGAGGTGATGCGGACGAACTTGCCCTTGTCCTGGAGCTCGGGGACGGTGCGGGAGCCGCAGTACCACATGGACTGGCGGAGGCCGCCGATCAGCTGGTGCGCTACGGCTGCCAGCGGGCCGCGGTACGGGACCTGGCCTTCGACGCCCTCGGCGATCAGCTTCTCGTCGCTGCCGACGTCGCTCTGGAAGTAGCGGTCCTTGGAGTACGACTTGCGCAGGCCGCCGGACTGCATCGCGCCGAGCGAGCCCATCCCGCGGTACGCCTTGAACTGCTTGCCATTGATGAAGACCAGGTCGCCCGGCGACTCCTCGCAGCCGGCGAGCAGGGATCCGAGCATCACGGTGTCCGCTCCGGCGACCAGGGCCTTCGCGATGTCACCGGAGTACTGCAGACCGCCGTCACCGATCACCGGTACGCCGGCCGGCTTGCAGGCGAGTGACGCCTCGTAGATCGCGGTGACCTGCGGAACGCCGACGCCGGACACGACGCGCGTCGTACAGATCGAGCCGGGACCGACGCCCACCTTCACGCCGTCGGCGCCCGCGTCGACCAGAGCCTGCGCGCCGGCACGGGTGCCGACATTGCCGCCGATGATGTCCACGCCGTTGGTGGCAGGATCCGCCTTGAGCTTGCGGATGATCTCCAGCTGGGCCTGCGAATGACCGTGTGCGGTGTCGACCACCAGCACGTCGACACCGGCCTCGATCAGCGTCATGGCGCGCTTCCAGGCCTCACCGAAGAAGCCGATCGCGGCACCGACGACGAGCCGCCCGCCGCTGTCCTTGGTCGACAGCGGGAACTGGTCGCGCTTGACGAAGTCCTTCAGCGTGATCAGGCCGGTCAGCTTGCCGGCCTCGTCGACCAGCGGCAGCTTCTCGATCTTGTGCTGGCTGAGCAGCTTGATCGCGTCGTCGGCCGAGATGCCCTGCGGGCCGGTGACCAGCGGCTGGCGCGTCATCACCTCGTGGATCGGGCGGGCCGGGTCGTTCTCGAACCGCATGTCCCGGTTCGTCACGATGCCGACCAGGACGCCGGCGTTGTCGACCACCGGCACCCCGGAGATCCGGTACTGACCGCAGAGCGCGTCGGCCTCGCCGATGCTCGCGTCCGGGCCGATGGTGATCGGCTGGGCGATCATGCCGGACTCGGAGCGCTTGACCAGGTCGACCTGCTGGGCCTGATCCTCGATCGAGTTGTTGCGGTGCAGGACGCCGAGGCCGCCCTGACGGGCCATCGCGATCGCCATCCGCGCCTCGGTGACGGTGTCCATCGCGCTGGACACCAGCGGGATGTTCACCTCGATGTTGCGGCTGACCTTGGATCTGGTCACGGCCTCCGACGGGATGACGTCGGACTCGTTCGGCTGCAGCAGCACGTCGTCGAACGTGAGGCCGAGGACGGCGAACTTGTCGGGAACTCCAGCGGGTGTGATGTCCATGAGGAAGGCAGGCACCTTTGCACAGCGAGAACGGGACCCCATCGTATGCCGCCCCCACCCGGCCGCGCTCACCGGCGTGTCAACTGCCTGTGACCGACCAGCGACCGGCCGGCAACCGGTAGGGCTGCCTGCCGCTGGTCGGACTAGTTCAGTTCCCGGTCATCGGGGTGTTCAGTACCCCGAGGATCTGACGCAGGGTGACCGGCGCCATCGATCCGTGGGCCCGGTCGAAGGCGGCGTGCTTGCCCTCGGCGTACGCGCCAGTCGAGTGCTTGCCTTTGGCGTACTTGCCGTTCGCGTAGCCGAGTGAGGGCTTGCCGCTGGAGTGCTTGGCATTCGCCGCGAGCGCCTTGCCCACGTACTGCTCCAGGCGGTTCGGCAGGATCGGCTCACCGGTCGGCGTCGGCAGGACCGGCTTCACCTCGGCAGGCTCGGCCGGCTCGTCCACGACCGGCAGACTGGGCAGCTCGACCGGCTTGCTGTCCGCGCTCCCGGCACCGCTGTCCGCGGCGCCGTTTTCGTCCGCCCCGGTGGAGTCGGCGCTGTCTGTGTTTCCGGTGCCGGTCTCCGTGGCGCCGTTGCCGGTCTCGGTGGTGGTGTCACCCGTCGGCTTGCCGTCGTCGGTCTGACCGCCGTCGCCGGTGTCGCTGCTCGGGATCGGCGTGGCCGTCGGATCGCCGGTGGAGCCGTTCGAACCCTCGCCGTTCGGCGGCGGGGTCGTAGTCGGCTCGGTCGGTTCCGTCGGAGTCGTCGGCTCCTCCGTCGGAGTCGTCGGCGTCTCTGTCGGAGTCGTCGGCGTGTCCGTCGGCTCGCTGGTGGGCTCCGGGGTCGGCTCGACGACGACCGGCTCGTTCGGCTTCTCCGCGTCCGACTTCCGCTCGACCGGCGTCGGGGGAGTG
>NZ_DASRXP010000430.1:0-8033 GCF_035687465.1 Kribbella sp. | reverse complement strand
GCCTGCTGCTGCGGGACCTCGGCGTACGGGTCCGGCATTGGACCTACCAGCAGCGCCCGGACACCGGGTGGGACAGCCTGACCTCGACCGAGGAGCAGGTCACCGAACTGGTGGCACTGGGGCTCACCAACCGGCAGGTCGCGGCGGAGATGTTCATCAGCACGCACACCGTCGCGTTCCATCTGCGCCAGGTGTTCCGCAAACTCGCCATCCGCTCGCGCGTCGAACTCGCCCGCCTGGCCGTCGAACGCGAGCAGACACCGGACAGCGCCTGAACCCTGGGGTTGCCTTCAAGTTTGGTTGAGTTCCTAGGCTGGACACCATGAGCGAATCCCTGCAGGACCGGATCGGCAGCCGTGGGCTGGGCGTCCTGGTCACACTCAAGCGCGACGGCCGCCCGCAGTTGTCCAACGTGAGCTACGCGTACGACGCTGCGGGCAACCTGGTCCGGGTCTCCCTCACCAACGGCCGGGCGAAGGTCGCGAACCTGCGCCGCGATCCCCGCGCCAGCCTGTACGTCGACGGTCCGCGCGGACGCTCGTACGTCGTACTCGAGGGCAAGGCCGAACTCAGCCCGGTGGCCGCGGCTCCGGACGACGAGGTGGTCGAGGAGCTGATCGACCTCTACCGCCACGCGGCCGGCAAGGAACATCCGGACTGGGACGACTATCGCCGCGCCATGGTCGAGGATCAGCGCCTCGTCTTCTCCATGTCCGTCGACCACGCCTATGGGATGCCCACTCCTTCGTAGACCGGAAGTTCCTGCCCGCCGATAAATGACTCGCGGTGATCGCCCTCCGGGGCGCACGCTGGGCCGGTGGATATCAAGAGGCTCTCCCCCGACGACGAGGTCGGGTGTGCGGACGCGGTGGCGTTGTTCACCGCCGCCGGCCAGCTCGACTGCCCCGAAGCCGTGCTGCCGACCCCGCGAAGCTATGCGGCCGACCTCGCGTACGGCGGTGACGGCGACCCGGGCCAGGCCTATCTGGCAAGGAACGACGACGGTCTCCTGGTGGGATTGCTCAGCGTGGACGCGCCGACGTACGACAACACCAACCTGGCGTGGTTCGAGGTCGACGTCCATCCGGACCACCGCGGCCAGGGCATCGGCAGTTCGCTGCTCCAGTACGGCGAGGAGCTGGCCCGCGAGCTCGGCCGGGATTCCCTCGGCATGAGCCAATGGGATCTGCCGAAGGCGGACGCGTTCTCCCGCCGGCACGGGTTCGAGCCGAAGGCGATCGAGGTGAACCGCCGGCAGGACATCACCACGCTCGACTGGTCAGCCGTCCAGAAGTTGTACGACGAGGCGGTGCTGGCGTCGTCCGGCTACGAGCTGGTGCGGATCACCGGAGCGTTGCCCGACGAACTGCTCGACGGCATGGTCGCGGTGACCGCCTCGATCAACGACGCCCCGAAGGACGACCTCGACATCGAGGACGACCTGTTCACCCCAGCCCGGCTGCGTGCCTACGAGACCTCGCAGTTCGCGCACGACCGGACCCTGTACCGGGTGATCGCCCGCGAGCGCGAGACCGGCGTACTGGCAGGTCATTCGACCATCACGGTCGAACGCGAACGCCCGTACATCGCCTCGCAGCACGACACCGCGGTCTCCCGCGACCACCGCGGTCACCGCCTTGGCGCCCTGCTGAAGACGGGCATGCTGCTGTGGATGCGCGACGCCGAACCAGCCGTCACCCAGCTGGACACGTGGAACGCCGAATCCAACGACCACATGATCGCCATCAACGAGCAACTCAACTACCACATCGTCGCCCGGTCCTTCGCCTACCAGAAAACCCTCAGCGGGGTTGGAGAACAGTGACTTTGAGGTCCTGGGTGACCGTGAAGCCCAGGGCCTGGTAGAGAGCTATAGCGCCGGTGTTGGTGGCGCCGGTGTGGAGGAAGGCGTTGTCGTCGGCGCGTTCGATGTCGGCGATCACCGCGCGGATCAGGCGGGTTCCAGGCCGCGGCCGCGGTGGGCCGGGGCAGTGCAGACTGCGCTGATCTCAGTCCAGCCCGGTGGGTGGAAGCGGACGCCCGCCATAGCGATCAGTTCGTCGCCCTCGCGGAGGCCGACGTAACGGCCCAGTTCGTAGGTTCGCGGGCCGAAGGGGCCGGGACGAGTCTCCTCGGTGAGTGCCAGCATGTCCGGCACGTCGGGCTCACCTAGGACGATCAGCTCCGGATCGTCGGCGCCAATGCCTTTCCCGGCGGCCAGTTGGACCAGCTCGAACTGCTGAACGAGCTTCCAGGTGTCCGGGACCACGAACTCCGGGCGGATCAACGCTGCCGTGCTTCCTCGCCCGACCAGTTCGGCGGCGTCGAGCCAGTCCTGCTCGGTCGGCTCGTCCGGGAGCGCCATGAACGGGCCGATCGAGGCCGGATAGCGGCGGGCGCCGCCGAGGATCTCCGCGAAGGATGCGTGCCGGCCGGTCAGCGACGAGTAGACCGGGTTGTCGAGCCGGCCAGCCGGAAGCTCGCTCATCCTGCCTCAGAATCCGAGCTTGCGGAGGTGCTTAGCATCCGTCTGCCAGTTCTTGGCGATCTTCACGTGCAGGTCGAGGTAGACCGGCGTACCGAGCAGGGCCTCGATCTGGCGGCGGGCGTTCGCGCCGACCTCCTTCAGCCGGGCGCCCTTGTGGCCGATGACGATGCCCTTCTGGCTGTCCCGCTCGAGGTAGATGTTGGCGTAGATGTCGATCAGCGGCTTGTCCGCCGGCCGGTCCTCCCGCAGGCCCATCTCGTCGATGGTGACGGCGATCGAGTGCGGCAGTTCGTCCCGGACACCTTCCAGCGCGGCTTCGCGGATCAGCTCGCCGACCAGGATCTCCTCCGGCTCGTCGGTGATGTCACCGTCCGGGTAGAGCGGCCGGCCGAACGGCAACTGCTTCACCAGTTCGTCGGCGACCACGTCGGTCTGGAAACCGTTGGTCGCCGACACCGGGATCACCGCGGCCCACTCGATCCCGACCGACTCCCCCAGAGTGGCGATCTCGCTCAGGTGCTCGGCCATCCGGTCCGGCCCGACCAGGTCGGACTTGGTCGCCAGCGCGATCTTCGGCGTCTTCGCGACCTTGGCGGCCTCGGTCACCAGGAACCGGTCGCCAGGACCGATCCGCTCGTTCGACGGTAGGCAGATGGCGATCACGTCGACCTCGGCCCAAGTGGTCTTCACCACATCGTTCAGCCGTTCGCCGAGCAGCGTGCGCGGCTTGTGCAGACCGGGCGTGTCGACCAGGATCAGCTGGGCGTCGCTCCGGTGCACGATCCCGCGGACCGCGTGCCGGGTGGTCTGCGGTTTCGACGAGGTGATCACGATCTTCTGGCCGACCAACGCGTTGGTCAGGGTGGACTTGCCCGCGTTCGGACGCCCGACGAAACAGGCGAAACCGGAGCGGAACTCCTCAGGTGTGGACGACATCACGAACCTCTCCGTTGCCATTGGCAACGACTACCGGGAGGGCGGCACCGCCGAAGTAGCGGACCACCTCGACATCGACCTGCTGGCCGTCGGTGACCACCGCGGCCGCCTCGATGCCCTTGACCCCGGAGGACACCGCCATCGCGACCGCGAGCTGCAGGGCCGACAGGAGCACGGTGTCGAGCTGCACGGTGCAGGCAGCATACGTCCGCCCGTCGGTGTCGCGGACCGCGGCGCCCTCGGCGGCGCGCGTTCGCGCCCGGGCCGCCCGGGCCAGAGTGATCAGTTTGGTGTCCTCGGCCGAGAGGTCAGAAGACATGGAAAGGCTCCAATGGGGTTCAGGCGGTCTGGTGATTGCTGTCCTGCGGCTGGTCGGCGGGCTCCCCGCGCCGGACCAGCACAGTACCGACCTGGTTGCGGCGACCGGACGGCCGCTCCGCCGTGAGGGACAGGCCGAGTCCCTCGATCTCGACCTGGGCGCCGGGAATCGGCACCTTGCCGAGCAGTTTGGCCATCAGCCCGCCGACAGTGTCCACGTCGTCGTCGTCCAGCGGTACGCCGAACAGCTCGCCGAGCTCGTCGATCGGGTACCGGCTGGAGACCCGGTAGGCGCCGTCGGACAGCGCCTGCACGGATTCCGGCGCCTCGTCGTACTCGTCGGTGATCTCGCCGACGATCTCCTCCAGGATGTCCTCGATGGTGACCAGTCCGGCGGTCCCGCCGTACTCGTCGACCACGATCGCGACATGCATCCGGGCCGCCTGCATCTCGCGCAGCAGCTCGTCCACCGGCTTGGAGTCGGGGATGTACATGCACGGCCGCATCACCGACTCGACCCGCTCGGTCGACTCGGCGGAGGCGTTGTCGTAGACGCGGCGCATCACGTCCTTGAGGTAGATCACCCCGACGATGTCGTCCAGGGAGTCGCCCACCACCGGGATCCGCGAGTACCCGCTGCGCAGTGCCAGCGAGGTCAGCTGCCGCAGCTTCTTGTGCCGCTCGATGTAGACCATGTCGGTCCGCGGCACCATCACCTCGCGGACGATGGTGTCGCCCAGCTCGAACACCGAGTGGATCATCTGCCGCTCGCCGGACTCGATCACCGACGACTTCTCGGCCAGGTCCACCAGCGCGCGCAGCTCCGACTCGGTCGCGAACGGGCCGGCCGCGAAACCCTTGCCCGGCGTCAGCGCGTTGCCGACCAGGATCAGCACCTTCGGCAGCGGCCCGAGCACGCTGGTCAGCGCCATCACCGGACCGGCCGACAGCATCGCGAACCGGTCCGAGTGCTGCCGGCCGAGCGTCCGCGGCGCGACCCCGATGATCACGTAGGAGACCACCACCATCACCACGGCGGTGATCAGGATGTGCTCCCAGGTCACCGTGAAGATGTTCGACAGCGCCTGGGTGACCAGCACGATCGCGGTGATCTCGCAGCTCAGCCGGACCAGCAGCAAGGTGTTCAGGTACCGCGGCGCGTCGGTGAGCAGGCTGGCCAGCCGCACCGCACGGGTGTTGCCCAGCTCCACCTGCTCGTCAGCGCGCACCTTCGAGTACGACGACAGTGCCGCTTCGGCGCCGGCGAACACCCCGGCGAGCAGAACGAGCACCGCAGCCACAACAAGCAGGACGCCGTCGTGGTAGGTCACTGGAAGGTCACTCCTGTCCTAGGCGGTGTCTGATGGTTCCGCGCCGTAGCGAGCAGGTGCTCGGTGCGGTGGCTCGGCGTGCTGGAGTGAAGGCCTCGATGTTTTTCCATCGTGGCCTTTGCTCCAGTGCGGCGAGGTGCCGTGCCGAGTGCCGCGCAGTAGGCGGGGAGCCATCAGACATCGCCTAGCCTGTTTCCGGGTGCGCGCCATGCTTCCAGCAACCGGCCCTGGACGTCCCACATCTCCGCCTTCTCGGCGGGTTCCGCGTGGTCGTAACCGAGCAGGTGCAGGATGCCGTGCACCGTCAGCAGCTCCAGCTCGGCCCACGTGCCGTGGCCCGCCTTCGCCCCCTGCTGGGCGGCGACGGTCGGGCACAACGCGATGTCGCCCAGATGCCCGAGGGGCATATCGGCGTCATCCGAGTCGTTGGTCCCCGGCCGCAGCTCGTCCATCGGCCACGACATCACGTCGGTCGGACCCGGCAGGTCCAGGAACTCGACGTGGTAGCGCGCCATCGTGTCCTCGTCGACCAGCTTGATCGACAGCTCGCACTCCGGGTGCAGCCGCAGTGACGACATCACGAAGCGGCTCAGCCGCATCAGTCCGTGGGCATCGATCTCGACGCCGGACTCGTTGTTGACCTCGACGTTCATCTGTCGCGCTCAGCGTCGCTCTCAAAGTCCTCGTACGCGGAGACGATCCGTCCGACCAGCTTGTGCCGGACGACATCATGCGAGGTCAGCCGGCAGAACGTCAGGTCCTCGACACCTTCCAGGATGTCCTGGACGACCCGCAGCCCCGACTTGGTCCCGCTCGGCAGGTCCACCTGGGTGACGTCGCCGGTGACGACCATCTTCGAGCCGAAGCCGAGCCGGGTGAGGAACATCTTCATCTGCTCCGGCGAGGTGTTCTGAGCCTCGTCCAGGATGATGTAGGCGTCGTTCAGGGTCCGGCCGCGCATGTAGGCCAGCGGCGCGATCTCGATCGTGCCGGCCGTCATCAGCCGCGGGATCGACTCCGGGTCGAGCATGTCGTGCAGCGCGTCGTAGAGCGGCCGCAGGTACGGGTCGATCTTCTCCGACAGCGTGCCCGGCAGGAACCCGAGCCGCTCGCCGGCCTCGACCGCGGGCCGGGTCAGGATGATCCGGGTGACCTCCTTGGCCTGCAACGCCTGCACGGCCTTGGCGACGGCCAGGTAGGTCTTGCCGGTACCGGCCGGGCCGATACCGAAGACGATGGTGTTCTTGTCGATGGCGTCGACGTACCGCTTCTGGTTCAGCGTCTTCGGCCGGATGGTGCGGCCACGGCTGGACAGGATGTTCTGGGTCAGCACCTCGCGCGGGCTCTCGGCCGTCTCGGCCTTGATCATCGCGATGCTGCGCTCGACCGAGTCGGCGGTCAGGCCGTGCCCGGTCCGCACGACGGCGATCAACTCGTCCACCAGCCGCTCGGCCAGGGCCAGGTCGGCCGGCTCACCGACGAAGGTGATCTCGTTGCCGCGGACCATGATGTCGGCCGCGAACTCCTTCTCGACGATCCGGAGGAACTCGTCCCGGGCCCCGAGCAGCGCCACCATGTTGATGCTGTTCGGCACCACGATCTTGTGCGAGGCCTGGTGACCAGCGCCGTTTGCGCTGCTGTCAGCGCGCGTCGCATTCGGGTGCGACGGCTCGATACTGCGTGGCCTGGACAGCCTTTCCTCCTGATGCTGGTGGTGATGACGTGCTCCATGCTAGCCGCCCGCCCCGACACCCTCACCCGATAAACCGCCACCCACCCCCTCACCTGCACTTTCACACCACCCCCAGCCCCATCCCGTACAGGCAAAACCACCCCCAGGGGCAGCCCCGGGAACCCGCATGATCATTCGTCCCCTTTTCACCCTCCCCGGAGCCTATCCAGCGCTTGCTCGCGTGCCTGGAGGGTGAAAAGGGGACGAATGATCATGCGGGTTCGCGCCGCGGTGGCTGGCGTTGTCTTGCCCGTATGGATCGGGTGAACGTTGTTGTCAACCTGGAACGTGACCTGCGCGTCATCGTTGCGTGGCACAACCGGCCGTGATGTATGACGAGTGCGTGGCTCAGGAATCCTCGTGGGATGCCGACGAGGCGCTGACGGCTGTCTATACGGCGCATTACACGTCGTTGGTCCGCCTCGGCGCCCTGCTGTTGCGCGACACCGGCTCGGCGGAGGAGATCGTGCAGGACGCCTTCGTGGCGATGCACTCCCGCTGGAACCGGCTGCGCGACCCGCACAAGGCGCTGGCGTACCTGCGGACCGCTGTGGTGAACCGGTGCCGATCCCGGCAACGGCACCTGGTGGTGGTGGACAAGCACCTGCCGAAGTCCCTGCCGGACGAGCCGAGCGCCGAGCACGCCGTACTGCGGACCGCCGAGACCGACCGGGTGATCGAAGCGATGCGCACCTTGCCGGAGAAACAACGCACCGTGATGGTGCTGCGGTACTACGGTGACCTGTCCGAGGCGGAGATCGCCGACACGATGGGGATCAGCCGGGGATCCGTGAAGAGCCATGCCGCGCGGGCGACCAAGTCGCTGCGCCAGGTCCTGGAGCAGAACGCATGAACGACCACCCGAACGACCCGTTCGACGAGCTGATGCGGCGAGCCCTGAACGCGGAGGCCGACCTGGTCGAGCCGGCCGACGGGCTGCACGAGATCCAGGCCCGGGTCCGGACCCAGCGCAAGCCGGTCAGCCGCCGACCCTGGGCGATCACCGCCGGCGCCGCCGTGCTCGGCACCGCCGCCGCGGTCGGCGCGTTCGCCGTGCTCAGCGGCGACAACAGGAACGCCGGCGACACGGAGGTGGCCGGGCCGGGCGACTCCACCAGCAGTGCCGGAGCCGCGGTGACCCTCCAGCCGACCCCGGAGCAGTCCGCGGCGCCGAGCGAGCCGACCACCGCGCCGTCCGCGCCTGAACCTGCCGTCACGACCAAGCCGA
>NZ_DASRXP010000429.1:0-10883 GCF_035687465.1 Kribbella sp. | reverse complement strand
ACAATGAGTACTGGGCGGATCTCAGGTGGGGAAGTAGTCATGATTCGTATTGCGCTCCGCTCCGCCCGGCGGCTGTTCCGCGATGCCATCGTGGATTGTCTGGACGCCCGTCCCGACTTCACCGTGGTCGGGAACGTGGCCGAGCTCTACGAGCTCCCGGTGCTCTGCGAGCTGTGCCGTCCGGACGTCGTCGTCATCGACGTGGGCACCGAGTTCGGCGCCGATCGGCAGTCGCTCTACCGGCTGCGGACCAGCGGGACGTCCGGAAAGCTGGTGGTCGTCTATGAGCAGTTGTCCCCGATCGAGCTGGCCGCGCTGCTGACGTTGGGCGTCGACACCCTGATGCCGTACACGGTCAGCCTGGACGGATTGGTCGCCGTCGTGCGTCAGCACGGGTTCGTCTACCGAGATCTGTCGGCACCGCCCGGCGCGGCCAACGGGCTGACCGAGCAGGAAAGGCAGATCGTCACCTTGCTCAGCGCCGGGCACACGGTCAGCCAGATCGCGCACCTGCTGGACGTCAGCGCCTCGGCGGTGGCGAACGCCAAGCGCCGCATCTACCGCAAGCTGGACGTGGTGAGCCAGTCCCAGGTGTCGGCCAGAGCGGCTGCGCTCGGCATCTTCGGTGTGCACAGCGCAGCGCTGCTGGACGCGGTTCGGGCGTCCTCGCCCGCGCCCCGGGGCGGCCTGCCGGTACTGACCTCGCGGGAACGCGACATCCTGCAGTCGATCGCGAACGGTCACACCGTGCGGCTGACCGCCCGCGGGCTCGGGATCGCCGAGAAGACGGTCGAGAACATCCAGTCCCGGCTGTTCCGCAAGCTCGGCGCCCACAACCGCTCCGGGGCACTGGCCGCCGCCCACGCCCTCGGCCTCCTCGAGCCCGTCTCCTCCAGCTGACCCCGCACCAGCGGTGGACAACGAGGCGACCTCGGATTAACCTACAACCAAATGGTTGTAGATGGAGTGACAGACGAGGCCGTGGACCAACTGTTCCACGCCCTGGCGGACACGACCCGCCGCGACATCGTCCGCCGGTGCGGCCGGGGCGAGGCGTCGGTGTCGCGTCTGGCCGAGGCGTACCCGATGAGCTTCGCCGCGGTGCAGAAGCACGTCGCGGTCCTGGAGCGGGCCGGCCTGATCACCAAGGAGCGCCGCGGCAGGGAGCAACTCGTGCGCACCGATCCCGAGGCCGTCGAACGAGCCCACCAGGCCCTCGACCAGCTCGCGACAACCTGGCGGGGGCGCGTGGACCGGATGTCCGAGCTCCTCGCGGAAGACGCCACTTCGCATGATTCAGCCGACAACGACCCGACGAGGAGATCCCACCCATGAGCATCACCAGTCTGGACAAGGACTTCGAGAACCTGACCCTCACCCTGATCGCCGACTTCGATGCCCCGGCCGAGCGGGTCTGGCAACTGTGGGCCGACCCGCGGCAGCTGGAGCGCTGGTGGGGACCGCCGACCTACCCGGCGACCTTCAAGGAGCACGACCTGACTCCCGGCGGCGACGTCACCTACTACATGACCAGCCCCGAGGGCGAGACGCATCACGGCTGGTGGCGGATCACTTCGGCCAACCCGCCGAAGTCCCTGGAGTTCAGCGACGGGTTCGCCGACCAGGACGGGAAGCCGATCGCGGAGATGCCGGTCAACACCATGCAGCTGAACCTCACCGAGCACGACGGCGGCACCCGGATGGAACTGCGCTCCGTCTACGACTCCAAAGAACAGATGGAACAACTGATCAGCATGGGCATGGAGGAGGGCCTCCGGCTCTCGGTCGGCCAGATGGACGCCCTGCTCGCGGACGACGGGGAGTGAGAACCAGGTGCGACAACTGACGGTGGACTTGTTCATCACCGTGGACGGCTGGGCCAGGGGCACCAACTCAGCCGCGTACTTCGGCTACGACGGTCCCGAGCTGCAGGCGTGGATCGACGAGCAGTCGGCCGACCCGCAGGTGATGCTGATGGGCAGCAACACCTACCGGGCCCTGGCCGAGATCGTCGCCGCCGGCGGTGATCCGTCGTTCGAACGGATGGACAAGCTCCCCAAGGTGGTGTTCTCGAAGTCATTGGATGGACCGCTGGCCTGGTCGAACACCACGCTGGTCAGCGAAGACGTCGCCACGGCCATCCCCACGATGAAGAACCAGCCCGGCGATCCCCTGCGGGTGATCGGCAGCCTCTCGTTGGTCCGCAGCCTGTTCCGCCTCGGCCTGGTCGACCGCCTGCGCCTGATGGTGTTCCCTCAGATCCTCGGCGAGACCGGCGTGGAACGCATCCTGCAGGACCTGCCCGACATCGACCTACGACTGGTCTCCACCCAGGTGCTCGACGACCGGCTGGTGCTGCTGGATTACCACGTCGAGTAGGCCGCGTCCTGCGTCACGGGCGGAGGACGCGGTAGCGCAGGTGCGTGACGTGCTGCCGGGGTTCCTTGATCTCCGGAGTGGTCAGGCTGCGGAGCAGCTCGAGCTCGATGTGCTCCGCAGGCAGGTTGTCGAACAGGCGTCGCCCCTGCCCGAGCAGGACCGGTACGACGTGTAGTTCCAGCTCATCGAGTTCCCCGGCCTGCAGCAGCGCCTGCGCCGCGCCGGCCCCGTGCACCATCACGTCGCCGTTCCCAGCGGCCGCGCGGGCCTGCGAGGCGCACTCGCTCGGATCGGTGACGAAGCGGACGCTGCCCGGCGGCGGCTCGTCGGGGACGTCGTGGGTCAGGATGAAGATCGGTACGCCGTCGTGGTGGTCGCCCTGCCAGTGGTTGGCCAGCTCGTAGGTGCGGCGGCCCGCGATGATGGCGCGGGTGGCCATCGCCTCGGCGTACACCTGGCCGCTCGGCCCCGGGTCGTCGCGCCGGTCGAGCCAGTTGAAGAGACGGAACCCGTCGATGCCGAGCGGGTTGTCCGCACTGTCCTGCGGCCCGGCGATGTAGCCGTCCAGCGAGATGGTCATGTACAGCCGGATCAGTGCCATCTGGTTCTCCTCGGGAGATAAGTCCGCTGGCACTGGATGCTAGGGGCCCAGACTTTCAGATCACTGTCATGCGGTTCTGGCGCTAGCGGAAGTCGCGGGAGGTGGTCTTGGCGGCCAGGGGGAGGCGCTGGAGTTTGTCGGCGATCAAGTTGGTGACGCCTTGGGAGCGTTCGAGGCCGAATCGGTCATCCTTCAATGAGGTCAAACTCGTTGCCCTCGGGGTCGGCAAGGGTGACCCAGTGCGCACCGTCGCGGACTTCGTTGAGCTTGGTGGCACCGAGGGCGAACAGGCGCTCCACCTCGGACGGGAAGTCCGCGGTGATGAGGTCGAAATGCATCCGGTTCTTCACGGTCTTTGGCTCGGGAACGCGACGGAAGCCGATCCTCGGCCCGCTTGCCGGGTCTGCGGGCTCGACCACGGCGCTGTAGGCGTCGGCGCCGTCGCCCACGGACCGGCTCAGAGCAGCGGCCCAGAAGCTTGCCGCGACTTTGGCGTCGGCGGCGTCGTAGCTGACGCCGAAAACTGTGCTGGACATGATCTGCGATCTCCTTGTCGTGTCTGCGGTTGTACTCGGCTCAGACAGCGGTACGGCCGCCGTCGACAGCCACGGTGGCGCCGGTGATGTACTTGGCGCGGGGCGTGCAAAGGAACGCGATGACGTCGGCGATCTCCGCAGGCTGCGCCCCACGGCCGAGCAGCGTTGTGGTGGCCAACTGGTCGATGCGCTCGGCATCGGTGCCGGCTGAGTACACCGGCCCTGCGGCGACCGCATTCACTCGGACGCCCGCCGGGCTGAACTCGGCGGCCCACGCCCGGGTGAGGGCGCTCTGCGCGGCCTTCGAGGCGCTGTACGCCGCCCCGCCGGCGAGGCCTACCGATCCCGCCATGCTGTCCATGCTGACGATGCTGCCGCTCCCACGCGCGGCCATCATCGGTCCGATCGCGGCAGTGAGCAGGTACGCGGAGCGGACGTTGCTGGCGAAGATCGCGTCGTAGGTCGCGACGTCCAACTCGGCAGTGGGACCGAACCATGAGCGCCCGGCGTTGTTGACCAAGATATCGACGTCCCCAGCATCCTCTGCCAAGCGCGTGATTTGCTCCGGGTCAGTGAGGTCTGCGCCGATGAACCGGGCAGACCCGCCGGCTGCGTCGATCTCCTTGACCACTTGGGCGCCGCGTCCAGCGTTGCGGCCGTGGACGAGTACATGGGCGCCTAGCGCGGCCAGGGCCACCGCTGTGGCCTTGCCGATGCCTGATGTCGCGCCGGTGACGAGCGCTGTCTTGCCATCGAGTTCCCTTATCAGAGTGCTGGTCATGATGAACTACCTCCAAGATCTGGGACCGTTGTCGAAATCCGGGTACACAGCCTGTTCAAACGTCAAGCAGGCCCACCGACATGCTGCGGTTCGTCGATGAAGTCGGCGAGCCTGCCGATCTGAGTGAGGAAGTCCTCGAGCGTCGCGGCCACCGGGTCGACGACGAGGCGGTCGACGCCGCTGCGTCGATACGCATCGATCTGCCCTCGGACGGAGCGAGCGCCACCGCTGATGGGTGTCATCATCGGCTCCTCGCCAGGATCGCCACCGACCTTCGCCCGGGCGCGCAGCGAAACCTGGAAGCCGTCTGGCGCACCTAAGCCGCGCAGTGCTTCGACCGCGGCCGCTGCCTCGTCCGGTGTCTGCTTCCACCCGTACCAACCATCGCCGAGCGCGGCCGCTCGCCGCAGCGCCGCCTCGCTTGTGCCGCCAAGCAAGATCGGAAGACGATGAGAGGGACGGGGTGCGAAGTAGGCATCCGAGAAACAGATCTCCGGCCCGGTGTGTCTCGGGCTCTGCTCGTCGAGCAGCGTCCGGACCACCTCGACGTACTCATAGGCGCGGATGCCTCGGGTGTGGAAGTCGCTGCGCAGGAACCGGTACTCCTCTTCGAGCCAGCCGACGGCAACGGCGAGGCTCAGTCGCCCGGCGGTGAGGTGATCCAGCGTCGCCGCCTGTTTGGCGACGAGGACCGGGTCCCTCTGCGGCAGTACGAGCACGCCGGTGCCAAGGCCGATGCGCTCGGTGTGCGCGGCCAGATACGCAAGCGTGGTCATCGACTCGAGCACACGCCCGAAGACGTCGACCGGGAGCGTGTTCGGCACCAAGACGTGATCGCTTACCCAGATGGACTCGTAGCCAAGCGCCTCGGCGGAGTCGGCGATGACGACCAGCGTCTTCTGGTCGGCGAGCGGCCCCATGTTGGGCATCGTCAAGGCAAGCTTCATGTGCGCAACTTCCTCGCTGCTGTAGCGCGTGCCGTGGCCGGCACCAGGTGGTATTCACGGCCGACCGGCCGACCCGGACCGCGCCGATGGCTCGAACGGTAGGCCTCGCCGCGGGAGCGAAGCGTATTCAACGTGCGCGACTTTGTACTCGTTGTGCACGGATGGCGCGAGCCAGCACGACCGCTAGCTCCCCATCGGCACCACAGACGCGGCCCCGGGCGGCCGCGGCTCCGTCGGCCCAGGTGTGAAACGCATCCCTGGCGCCAGTTCGCGCACGTCTGGCAAGGTTTTGTGCACGGTCGGAAAGCTCAGCGACTCGCGACCGGCGTAGCGTTGCGGACGCGCGCGCGGCAGGCGGAGGAAATTGGTGTCGGCATGGCTACCGATGACCGCATCCGGTGGCTACGCTCGAATGAGGCGGGTCTGCGTGGCCTGGTTACATAACCCGAGATGGCGAAGCCCCGGCGGCCGCGGTCGGCAGTCGCGGCACCGCGAAAGAGGGTGTGTTACGTGACGCTTGCGGTCGATGTCAGCGCCGTCCCGGCGGGTGACCGGGTCGAACTCATCCGCGAGATGATCTGGCACAACGTCGTCCGTGTCGACATCCAGCATCACTCAGAGCCTCAGGACATCCGTTTGGTCGGCGCGATTGCCGACGTCGGCCGAGTCACGGTCTGCTCGATCCGCACCAACGCAGTGACGGTGACGCGGACGCCGCGCCTTGCCAATGACGAGCTTGAGCCCTGCGTCTTCCTCGGCCTACAAGTCTCCGGTTCCAGCATGGTGGTCCAGCACGGGCGCCAAGCGCTTCTGCAGCAGGGCGAGTTCGCGATCTACGAGTCGACCAGTCCCTACACGTTGCTCAATGACGCAGGCCTGGACGTTCACTATTTCCGCATTCCCAGAAGCGACCTTGCGCTGCCGTCCAACGCCATCACCAAGGTCACGGCCGTCCGCCTCTCCAGGGAGAATGCTGTTGCGGATCTCGCTGCGACGTATTTCAAACGGCTTGCCGAGAACCATCAGAGGCTCGCCGGGCCGAACGCCGACTCAGTTGGTCAGCCCAGCATCGAACTGGTGCGCGCGGTCATCGCCACGCAGCTCGACGAGCCGCAGCTCGCTCGGGAACCGCTCGAGTCAACGCTGTACTTGCGGATCATGGAATACGTCCGTGCGCATCTTGCCGAACACGACCTCACCGCCGCCGAGATCGCTCGCCGCCATAACATTTCGGTCCGCCAGCTCTACACGATCCTTTCCAGGTCTGGCATAACGCTAGGCGAATGGCTGCGGGCCCACAGGCTCGAGGAATGCCGCAAGGATCTGGCCCGCCCCGGAGCGAGGTCGGTGAGCATCGCATACATCGCACATCGCTGGGGGTTCGTCAACGAGACCCACTTCAGCCGGGTCTTCAGGGAGACGTACGGGATGTCACCGCGTGACTGGCGAGAATTATGCCGGCGAAACCAAGCTCTATGAATGCCCTGGGACTCTGTCGGTGCGGTAGTGCATGACCTACGCCGGGCACAGAATGATCGGGCTATGCGGCGGGCGTTGAGGGCATAAGGTCGGCGTCATCAACCCAAGCGGTCGCAATCGCCTACGAGACCGGACTCGTCGTGAGGCGAGGGTCGTGGTAGCCCGGCTCGCCGGGCACTCGCCAACGCCGCACTCCCCGGGGTGCGCACATGTAGAGCACGACCTTACTCATAGGTCATCCGCTCCTTCGGGACGGCGCCAGAGCCGCTGTTGGGTTCTCCTAGGGTTTTGTTGCCGACACTAGATCCTAGGAATACGGACTTCCAGATCGCTTTCATGCGATGTCGGCGCGGCAATGGACCTCTCCGGCTCGTCCTTGTGCGGAGTGGGCGTGATCTGACGCTGGGCCCAACGAACGGCCTCTAGCGGAAGTCGCGGGAGGTGGTCTTGGCGGCCAGGGGGAGGCGTTGGAGTTTGTCGGCGATCAGGTTGGTGACCCCCTGGGAGCGTTCGAGGCGGCCGCGGATGATCATCGCGCTGGACTCGCGGGCGATCCGGCGGTAGCGGTTCCAGACGCCGCCCGAGCAGATCACGTTGATCATGCCGGTCTCGTCCTCCAGGTTGAGGAAGGTGACACCGGCCGCGGTGGCGGGGCGCTGGCGGTGGGTGACCACTCCCCCGACCAGGACCCGGGTGCCGTCCTCGGCACCGGCCAACTGGTCGGCCCGCAGGATGCCCTGGCTGTCCAGCTCGGCGCGAATATGCCGGATCGGATGGTCGTCCGTGGAGATCCCGGTGGCCCACAGGTCGGCCATCGTGGTCTCCATCCCGGTCATCCCAGGCAGCATCGGCGGCGCTCCCGCACTGCTCACACCGGACAGGTGACCCGGGCGTTCCTCGGCGGCACGGCCCGCGTTCCACAACGCCTGCCGCCGGGACAGTCCGAACCCGTCGAACGCCCCTGCCGTCGCCAGCGCTTCCACCTGTACTGCGGTCAGTCCCGTCCGGCGGACCAAGTCCGCCATGTCCGCATAAGCACCGTTCTTCTCCCGTTCCTCGATGATGGTGGTCGCCGCGGGCAGCCCGATCGACTTCACCTCCGCAAGCCCCAGCCGCACCACGAGCCGCCCGTCCCGGCGATGCAGATCGGAGTCGAAAGGCTGGGCCGGATCGAACTCCCCGACCTCCGGCTGCTCCTTGCACAGACAAGAGTCATTGCCCGTAGCAACCACATCCGCACCGTCCAGAGGCTCCAGCACCGCATGGATGCCGGACTTCAGCAGATCGGGACGGCGTACTTCGACTCCGTGCCGGCGGGCGTCGGCGACCAGCGACTGGGGTGAGTAGAACCCCATCGGCTGGGCCCGGAGCAACGCCGCCAGGAACGCCGCCGGGTAGTGCAGTCGCAGCCAGGTGCTGGCGTAGACGAGCAGCGCGAAGCTGATCGAGTGGGACTCGGCGAAGCCGAAGTTCGCGAACGCCTCGATCTTCTCGTAGATCTGGTCCGCCGTCTCACCGGTGATCCCGTTCGCCGCCATCCCGTCGTACAGCTTGAGCTTCAGCGACGAGATCTTCTCCACGCCGCGTTTGGAGCCCATCGCGCGGCGGAGCAGGTCCGCGTCCTCGCCGGTGCAGCCGCCGACCTTCATCGCGATCTGCATCAGCTGCTCCTGGAACAGCGGCACGCCGAGGGTGCGTTGCAGTACCGGTTCCAGCGCGGGGTGGAGGTAGGTGACCGGCTCCTCCCCCAGCTTGCGGCGGATGAACGGGTGCACCGCGCCACCCTGGATCGGGCCGGGCCGGATCAGCGCGATCTCGATCGCCAGGTCGTAGAAGCTGCGTGGCCGCAACCTCGGCAGGGTGCTCATCTGGGCCCGGCTCTCCACCTGGAACACGCCGACCGAGTCCGCCTTGCAGAGCTGGTCGTAGACGCCGGGCTCCTCCTTCGGGATCGCGTCCAGGGTCCAGCTCTCGCCGAGGTGCTCGCGGACCAGGTCCATCCCGTACTGCAGCGCGGCCAGCATGCCGAGCCCGAGCAGGTCGAACTTCACCAGCCCCATCCAGGCGCAGTCGTCCTTGTCCCACTGCAGCACCGTCCGGTTCTCCATCCGGGCGTGCTCGACCGGGACCACGTGACCGACCGGGATGTCGGTCAGCACCATGCCGCCGGAGTGGATGCCCAGGTGCCGGGGGAACTTCAGCAACTCCTCGGCCAGCTTCACCACCGGCGCCGGGATGTCGTGGTCGACACTGCTGCGGACCGCGCCCCACGCGTCGACCTGTTTGGACCACGCGTCCTGCTGCCCGGTGCTGAAGCCGAGCGCCTTGGCCATGTCCCGTACTGCGAGCTTCGGCCGATAGGTGATCACATTGGCCACCTGGGCCGCGTTGCGCCGGCCGTACTTGCCATAGACCCACTGGATCACCTCCTCGCGCCGGTCGGAGTCGAAGTCCACGTCGATGTCAGGCTCCTCGTCCCGGGCCGAGGACAGGAAACGCTCGAACGGCAGGTTGAAGAAGACCGGATCGATCGCGGTGATCTCGAGCGCGTAGCAGACCACCGAGTTCGCCGCCGAGCCCCGGCCCTGGTAGAGGATCCCCTTGCGTTTGGCGAACATGACGATGTCGCGCACGATCAGGAAGTAACCCGGGAACTTGAGGGCCTCGATCACCTCCAACTCCCGCTCGACCCGCGCCTTCGCCTCGGCCATCAGCTCCGTCGGCTTGTCCGAGTAGCGCTTCTTCACCCCGTCGCGGCAGAGCTTCTTCAGCCAGCTCATCGGGGTGAACCCGGGCGGCACCTCCTGGTGCGGCAGGCTCGGCTTGGCCGCGCGAAGGCTGAACGCCAGTTGGTCCGCGAGCTCCACCGTGCGCGCGACGGCACCGTCGTACCGGTGGAACCTGGCGAGCATCTCCTCACCGGACCGCAGATGCGCGGTGCCGGCGGGTGGCAGCCAGCCGTCCATCGCGTCCAGACTGCGCCGGGCCCGTACTGCGGCGACCGCGGCGGCCAGCTTGTGCCGCCGGGGCTGCGCGTAGTGAACGTTGTTCGTGGCAACGACCGGCAGCCCCGCGTCGGCAGCCAGCCGGGCCAGTACTGCGTTCCGGGTGGTGTCCGTGGGCAGACCGTGATCGATCAGCTCCACGACGACCCGGTCCTGGCCGAACAAGGCGGTCAACCGGTCCAGCTCACGCGCCGCGGCCGCCGGTCCGTCCGCCTGACCACCTAGCTCGAGCGCACGCCGTACCAGGCCTTTGCGGCAACCGGTCATGATCAGCCAGCTGTCCTCGCCGATGGCGGCAAGCTCCTCCAGGTCGTAGATCGGGCGGCCCTTCTCCTGACCGCGCAACTGCGCCTCGGTGATCGCCCCGGCCAGCCGGTGGTACCCCTGCTGTCCCTCGGCCAGCACCAGCAGGTGGCTGCCCTCGGGATCGGCCATCCCGTTCTGCGGTTTGGTCAGCTCCAGCGAGAGCTCGGCACCGAACACGGTGTGCAGGTCCTTGTACTCCTCCGCGGCCTCGGCCATCCGGACCACGCCGTAGAACCCGTCGTGATCGGTCAGCGCGAGCGCGTGCAGCCCGAGCCGGACCGACTCCTCCACCAGTTGCTCCGGCGAGGACGCGCCGTCGAGAAAGCTGTAGTACGAGTGGCAGTGCAGCTCGGCATACGGCACCACCGGACCGTCCGGCCGGCGCGGTTTGTCGACCGGGTCCGGATCGTACGGCGGCCGGTGTCGCGACCAGGCAGGACCGTCACCACCATCGGCGTCCAGCAGTTCGTCAGCCGGAGCCGGCGGCCGCGACCGATCCGACAACTTCCGCTCCAACTCCGACCAGGGAATCGGCGGGTTGTTGTATCCCATCAGCCGCTCCGCTCAGTCATAGCTTGCCTCGACCCACCAGTGGCCGTTGCGGACGGCGAAGAGCCAGGCGCGGCCGTCGGCACCGACGAGCTGGAAGCGGGCCAGCCTGTTCTCCGCGTCCTCGTCCCACCAGCGCTCCTCCACCGCCCAGGGACCGGCCCAGGCGGTGACCGGGTGCAGCTTGTTGCTATCGGCAACTTGCGGGCCGGGCTCTGACGTCGGCTCGAACCGGAAGGCGGCGGGCTCGCCGGACAGGATGCCCCGGGCGCTCACCGAGACCTGACGGCCGTCCGCCGC
>NZ_DASRXP010000428.1:0-21456 GCF_035687465.1 Kribbella sp. | reverse complement strand
GGTTTGTTGTTCGGTCACTGGTTCACCGTCTCGTTCGGGCCGTCTTCAGTCGCCGGGTCGCCTGGCTCGAGGAAGTCTGGCGGGTCGTCGGGCACCACCGGCGCCTCGCCTTCCTCGGACTCCGGCTTCGGCACCTCGTCGAACTCGTCGCTGACGTCGATCTCGCCGTCGTCGGTACCGGTCCAGCGAATCGTCAGCTCCCCCAGCGGCGTCACCTGGTCGAACATCACCGCCGCCTCCCGGAACAACTCCAGCAGCGCCAGGAACCGGCACACCGTCGTCACCGTGTCCGGCGAATCCGCCACCAGCGCGCGGAATGTAGTACTGCGTTGTCTGCGCAGGCGATCGACGATCACCAGCGCCTGCTCGCGAACCGTCACCGTCGGCGCATGCAGGTGAGCCAGCGACACGCCCTCCGGTACTGCGTCCTTGCGCGCCATCGCCGCGGCCGCCAGCGCCGCAAGCCCGGCCGGATCCACCCCGAGCAGCACCTCAGGCAGCAGATCCGCGAACCGCGGCTCCATCCCCACCGCCCGCGGGAAGCGCTTGGCCTCTTCCGCCATCCGGTGCTGCATCAACGCCGCGATCTGCTTGAACGCGCGGTACTGCAGCAGCCGCGCGAACAACAGGTCCCGCGCCTCCAGCAGCGCCAGATCCTCGGCGTCCTCGACGTCGCCCTGCGGCAGCAGCCGGGCCGCCTTCAGATCCAGCAGCGTCGCCGCGATCAGCAGGAACTCCGAGGTCTGATCCAGGTCCCACTCCGACCCCAGCGCCTTGATGTGCGCGATGAAGTCGTCGGTGATCACCGAGAGCGCGATCTCGGTGATGTCGAGCTTGTGCTTGCTGATCAACTGCAGCAGCAGGTCGAACGGACCCTCGAAGTTGACCAGGTGAACGCTGAAGCCCTTGTCCTCCGCGACTACCGGGACCTCGGCGTCCGCAGTACCGGCGGTGTCACCGGTACCAGCAGCGCCAGGCAGGTCTTCGATCGGCAGTTCGGAGGATGGGGCATCGCTCATGACGGGGTTACTCCGCCGCCCGGAGCCGCTGCACCAGCACCGAGTCGGGACCGTGGTCGACAAAATCGGCCAGTAATACGTCGATCGCCTCGCGCACGATCCGGCCGCGGTCCGCGGTCAGGCCGTGCTCGGCCCGCAGCGCGAGCCTGGTCTGTTCGAGTCCGAGCAGCTCTTCCTCCGTCACGTACACGGTGATCTTCGTGTCGTGCCGGATCCTGCCACTGGACTTGCGGTCGTCGACGACGGCGGTCCGTGACCGTCCGTCGTTGCCGGGCCGCTCAGCGAGCCCGGATCCGTCAGTGGCTGTGCGCTTCTCGGGTCTGGTCTGCTTCGGTGCCGCACCCCCGAACAGCTCGCTGGCACCCGGCAGGCTCACCCGGCGGGACAACGCGCCAGCACCTCCTTGGCAAGGTCGCGGTACTGGTGGGCCGCTTGGGACGAGGGCGCGTACGTCGTGATCGGCTCGCCGACGACCGTGGTCTCGGGGAACTTGACGGTACGCCGGATGACGGTGTGGAAAACGCGTTCGTCGAAGGCCTGCACCACCCGGTCGAGGACCTCCCGGGCATGCGTGGTCCGGCCGTCGAACATGGTGCCGAGGATCCCGACGATCTCCAGCTTCGGGTTCAGCCGGTCCTGCACCTTGCCGATCGTGTCGGTCAGCATCGCCAGCCCGCGGAGCGCGAAGAACTCGCACTCCAGCGGCACCACGATGCCGTTCGACGCGGTCAGCGCGTTCACCGTGAGCAGGCCCAGTGACGGAGCGCAGTCGATCAGGATCACGTCGTACAGCGGGATGATCGGCTCCAGCACCCGCTGCAGCGTGTACTCCCGGGCGACCTCCTGGACCAGCTGCACCTCGGCCGCGGACAGGTCGATGTTGGCCGGCAGGAGGTCGAGGTTCTCCACCCTGGTCGGCCTGATCACCTCGTCCGGGGTGATGTCGCGCTGCATCAGCAGGTTGTAGACCGAGATCTCCAGGTCGTGCGGCTGCACGCCCAGACCGATCGAGGCCGAGCCCTGCGGGTCGAAGTCGATCAGCAGCACCTTGCGCCCGGTCTCGGCGATCGCGGCGCCCAGGTTGATGGTCGTCGTGGTCTTGCCGACGCCACCCTTCTGGTTACACATCGCGATCACCTGCGCCGGCCCGCGCTTGGTCGGCGGCAGCACCTCCGGGAGATTCGGAAGCGGCCGTCCGGTCGGCCCGATCTTGTTCTTCGGGCCGTGCGGGTCACTCACAGGTGCCATGTCCTCCGCGGTCAGCTTGGCCGTCGGCCTGGGCATCTCCGCATAGTTGCTGGGTGGGGTGACGGCCCTCGTCGGCGCTGGGGCCGGCGATGGCGTAGGTGCTGGTGGCTGTGCTGGTGTCACGGGCGTGGCGGGCGCCGGTTCATGGGTCGACGACATCGGTTCCGTCGAAGACGACAGGTGCTGGGTGCCCGGGAATGTCGACTCGTTCATGACTCGTCAAACCTTTCAACCGATACGGGCGATCCCAGCGACTGTAAGCGTGCATTCAAGCACTCTCAACCAGCCACTCCGCAGCAGGGTCGGGTGGTTTGCGGTCGACGTTCCGGACAGGGCTGATCACCCCGCCCGGGTGACCATCCGTGACGGAATGATTGCACACCGTCCCCAGTACGGCGTACACCGGGTTCCGGCGGGTCGTCAGGGTTTCTTCACGAGCCGGTTGTAGGTCGCGAACCAAGCAGGAACCAAATAGGCCAGCAACGCCAGCGACCAAGCAGGCAGTGGATGCCCGAACACACCCAGTGCTGCGCTGACTACCAGACACGGCAACGCCCAGCCGAGGAACCACTTCAGCGGCGCACGCCCGGCCAGTCCGGCGAGGATGCTGGTCAGGAAGTACAAAGCCAGCCCGCCGAAGATGAACCATCGATCCTTCGTGTGCAGGTGCTCCACCGCTTCAGGGATGAGCGCACCGAAGCCGGCAGCGATGACGACGATCGAAGCGGTGACGCCGAGATGGGCCGGCAACGCCTGCCACGGTTCGAGGGGTGCGGTGGTCCGCGGTGCCGGGCTGAACCCGTACAGGGTGGTCAGTTTCCACAGCTGCACCAGCAGCAGGAAGGCCGCCAGCGACGACGCGATCACCGCGGGTGTCCAGACTTCTTCGGTGTTCGCCGCGACCACCTGGGCCAGCGCTTCGCCCAGCACGATGATCACGAACAACCCCAACCGCTCGTCCAGATGCCCGCGTTCGACCTGCGCCACGGACAGCAAGGTCGTCTGCTGGGCGGGGATGCGATTCGGCGAGACGCCGCCCTCGATCAGCCGGGCGATCCTGCGGGCCAGCCGGCGATCCTGCTGCTCCTGGCGGCGCCGGGCCGACTCGGTCATCTGGTCGATCGCGTCAGGGTTGCGGGCGCCGACCATCGAGAAGGCGATGTCGGTCGCGATGGCCACCCCCCACAGCCAGTAGGCGACCGTAGGAGGGACGAACAGGGAGGCGATCCAGGGTGCGGCCATGATGCTCTGGGTGGCCGGCCAGAAGGTGATCACCTGACCATCCCTGGCGGCCGACCGCGAGGCGATGACCCGGCAGATCAGGAAGGCGCTGACGAAGACGGCGGTCCGCCCGTCGGGAACCCCTTCGTGGGCGCCGGGCAACAGTTCGGGCCAGACCCCTGGAACGGACGCGGCCATGATCGCGATGCCGAGCATGGTGCGCAGCACCGCCCGCTGGCGGATCCGCTCGCCGGCGACGTTGGCGTAGACGCTCGTCGTGGTCCAGACGCTCCACACGGCGTAGAACATCGCTCCACAGGCAGCCACCTGGCCGATGCTGTCGGCGGTGTGCAGGCGATGGGCGATCTGAGCCGCCGCCGCGACCACCGTCAGATCGAAGAACAACTCCAGCCAACTCGCATGCCGCTCTTCCGCACTCCCCGGTTCATCCGCCACGACGGACACCCTAGGACTTGGTGAGTGCCCTGGGGTGGCTGGTCGCGTAGACCTCGCGGAGTTTTTCGACGGTGACGAGGGTGTAGACCTGGGTGGTGGTGACAGAGGCGTGGCCGAGGAGTTCCTGAACGACGCGGACGTCGGCTCCACCGTCCAGCAGGTGGGTGGCGAAGGAGTGGCGCAACGTATGCGGTGAGATCTCCTTGGCGATCCCCGCTCGCTCCGCGGCTCGGCGTAGTACGGTCCAGGCGCTCTGGCGGGACAACCTGCCGCCGCGGGCGTTGAGGAAGAGCGCCGGCGTCCCGCGACCCCGGCGTACGAGATCTGGGCGGCCGCGGACCTGGTACGCCGACAGCGCGTCGCGGGCGTAGGAGCCGACCGGGACGACGCGCTCCTTGCTGCCCTTGCCGCGGAGCAGCACCGTCCCCGTCTCGAGGTCGACCTCGTCCACATCGAGCCCGACCGCCTCGGAGATGCGAGCGCCCGTTCCATACAAGAACTCGAGCAGCGCGGCATCCCGCGTCGCCAGTACTGCGGGCTCCGCCTCGGCGCCGGCCGCAGCCGTCAGGATCCTGGTCACCTCGTCGACGGACAGTGCCTTGGGCAACCGTTGCGGCGGCGCCGGTGGTTTCACCGCGCTGGCCGGATCCACCGCCGTCAGCCCTTCCCGTAAGAGGAACTTGTGGAACCCACGGACTGCGACGACGGTGCGCCCCGCACTCGAAGCAGTCAGCGGCGGGTGATCCGCATTCCCTTCGCGCAGGTGCATCAGGAAGGCACCCACCACGGCCTCGGAGATCCGGCCCAGACTGTCGATGCCCGCGGCCCCCAAGTAGGCGTCGTACCGGCGCAGGTCGCGGCGGTACGACGCCAGGGTGTTCGCGGCCAGCCCGCGCTCGACCAGGAGGTGATCGAGATACGCGCTGACCGACCTACTGATGTCGCCGCTCAGACCAGCACCTCGTCGAGCTTCAGCTGATCCAGGTCGTGCGCTTCCGCGACCGGGCCGTAGGTGACTTGACCGTCGAACGTGTTCAGGCCGAGCGCGAGACTGTGGTCCCGCTTCAGCGCCTCGCGCCAGCCGAGGTTCGCCAGCTCCACGGCGTACGGGAGCGTCACGTTGGTGAGCGCGTACGTCGAGGTGTTCGGCACCGCACCGGGCATGTTCGCGACGCAGTAGAACAGCGAGTTGTGCACCCGGTAGACCGGGTCCGCGTGCGTGGTCGGATGCGAGTCCTCGAAGCAGCCGCCCTGGTCGATCGCGATGTCGACGAGCACGCTGCCCGGCTTCATCCGCGACACCAGTTCGTTGCTGACCAGCTTCGGCGCCCGCGCCCCGGTGACCAGTACTGCACCGATCACCAGATCGGCCTCGAGCACCGCGCGTTCGATCTCGAACACGTTCGACGCGACCGTGCGCAGGTGGCCCTGGTAGGTCCGGTCGGCGTCGCGGAGCCGGGCGATGTTGCGGTCGAACAGCTGTACCTCGGCCTGCATGCCGAGCGCGATCGCCGCCGCGTTCATTCCGGCGACGCCGGCACCGATCACGACCACCCGGGCCGAGTGCACGCCGGAGACGCCACCCATCAGGACGCCGCGGCCGCCACCGTTCGCCATCAGGTGGTACGCACCCGCCTGCGGGGCCAGCCGCCCGGCGACCTCGCTCATCGGGGCCAGCAGCGGCAGCGTCCCGTCCGGGAGCTGGACCGTCTCGTAGGCGATTCCGGTGATCCCGGACTTCGTCAGCGCGGCAGTGGTCTCGGGGCTCGCGGCCAGGTGCAGGTAGGTGAACAGCACCTGGTCCCGGCGCATCCGGTGATACTCCTCCTCCACCGGCTCCTTCACCTTCAGCACCAGCTCGGCCTCGGCCCAGACGTCGTCGGCCGTGGGCACGATCCGCGCGCCGGCGGCAACGAACTCCTCGTCGGTGAGCAGCGAACCACTCCCGGCCCCCTGCTCGATCAGAACCTCGTGCCCGTTGCGCGCGAGTTCGTGCACCCCGGCCGGGGTGATCGCCACCCGGTACTCGTGGTTCTTGACTTCCTTCGGAACTCCGACCTTCACAACTTGCCCTTCTTCCGTTTCCAGGTGACGACGCGGAGTAGCGTCCACGCCGCCTGCGGCTCACGTCGTTGTGGTCCGCGGCCCGGGCGTTTCGAGGGGTTGGTTGCAACGCCAGGTCGCTGCCGAGTGTAAGCCTGCGTAGGTCATACCACCCGACCGGTTGGTCTTGTCCTGCACCGACTCGCGGAACCGTTGCCCTGCGGAACGGTTACACTCCTGTCAGACGCCGCGGCGCCCCGTGAGGTTGGCCCCGTGATGACGTGCCCGGCATTCTTTGCCCAATCTTTTCGCTCGCCTTTGCGCAATCTTTTCCTTCGCCCGTTCGGGCACCTTTTCCCACCCCGGCAGTGGTCCTTGCGTACCCCTTCACCGAGCGAGAGGTTGAACCATGAACGACGCAACGGAGATCGCCCTCCCCGGCGGCAACGTCGGCGGCGCGGTACGGGTGGGTGACACCGTCCGCCGCCCGACCGGTCCGTGGACGCCGGCGGTGCACGGTCTGCTGAACCACCTGGCGGCTGCGGGACTGCCCGGCGTACCGCGCGTGCTCGGGTTCGACGATCGGGGCCGGGAGATCCTCGACTACCTGCCGGGCGAGGCATACTGCGAGCAGGTGCCTGACGAAGTACTTGAAGACGCGATGAGGTGGCTCGCGGAGTACCACCGCGTGGTCGCGTCGTACCGGCCGTCCGGGCTGCTGGTGTGGCGGACCAGTCAGGGAGAGCTCGGGCCCGACGAGATCGTCTGCATGCACGACTTCGGGTACTACAACTGGATCGGCGACGAGTCCGGGTTCAGCGGGGTGATCGACTGGGACATGGCCGGCCCGGGGGTCCCGCTCGACGACATCGCGTTCACCGCGTGGAACACCGTGCCACTCGCGGTTCCGCTCGACCCGGCGTACCAGGCAAGGCGGTTGCGCTTGATGGCTGCCGCGTACGGCGGAGGCCTCACCGCACTGCAGATCCTGAAGGGCGCACCGGGACGGGCCCGGCGATCGGCCCGGGTGATCCGCGCGGGCCAACTGGCCGGCGACCCCGGCATGCTCAACCTCGCCAAGGTCGGCGAACCGGAGAACTCGTTGACCCGCTCAGCCGCCCTCGAACGCCGCATCCCGGAGATCGCCGCCCACCTGTGATGGCTCGGCACGGTCGGTGATTTTGCGCACTGGTTCACCCTGGCAGAGGGAGCGGTTCAACTGGTTGTTCACGCAACCATCGTTGACGGCCGCGCCTGCGGGTCAGGCAGGCTGGTCCTGTCACGGGAATGGCCACTCTCCGCCCAGGGTTGCCCCAGTCGGGAATGTTGACGAGAGGAGCACGACGTGGCGGTCGATCTGGGACGGTTCGGGGTCTGGCACCAGGCGTACAAATGGGGTCCCGAGCTGGCAGCCGGGATCGAGCAACTCGGCTACGGCGCGATCTGGCTCGGGGGGTCGCCGACGGCGGACCTGCGGGACGCCGAAGTGCTGCTGGCGGCGACGAGTTCGGTAGAGGTCGGTACCAGCATCGTGAACATGTGGAAGTCGGAGGCCGGCGCGGTCGCCGAGTCCTACCACCGGCTCGAGGCGGACCACCCCGGGCGGTTCCTGCTCGGGGTCGGCATCGGGCACCGGGAACAGACCGGCGAGTACAAGACGCCGTACGAGACGATCGTCGACTACCTGGACGCGCTGGACGAAGGAAAGGTCCCGGTGGACCGCCGGTTCCTCGCCGCGCTCGGGCCGCGGGTGCTCAGGCTGTCGGCGGCCCGGACGGGTGGCGCGCTCCCCTATCTGACGACGCCGGACCACACCCGGCAGGCTCGCGAGATCCTCGGCGCCGACCTGCTCCTCGCGCCGGAGCAGAAGGTGGTGCTCGAGACGGATGACGGGATCGCGCGCACGGTCGCGCGGGACTACCTCGCGAGCTATCTGCAACTCAGCAACTACACGAGCAACCTCAAGCGGCTCGGGTTCACCGACCATGACATCGCGGACGGCGGCAGCGATCGGCTGGTCGACGCGCTCGTACTGCACGGCACCGCGGTCGAGATCGCCGAGGGCCTGAACGCCCACCTCGAAGCTGGTGCCGACCAGGTCGTCATCCAGCAACTAGGCAAGGAAGGCCCCGACCTCCTCCCCGGCTACGAAGCCCTGGCAACCGTCCTCCTCTAGACCCGCTTGCGTCCGAAGAACCTTGGGTTATAGCGCAAGGTTCTTCGGACGTTGTGCGTCTACAGCAGGGTGAAGTCGGTGAAGTCAAAGCCTGGGGAGACGATGCAGGAGACCAGGACGGGTTCGTCCTGGGCCGGACGCGCTGCCTGCCACGCACCCGCCGGTACTACGGCCTGCGGGTGCTGGCCGGCGGTGACGTCCGGACCGAGGGTGATCACCTCTTGCGTTACCGGGTCGTCGCCGGTGCCGCCGAGCTCGAGGGTGAGGGTTCCGCCCGAGTGCCAGAGCCAGATCTCGGTCGAGCGCACCCTGTGCCAGCGGGATTCCTCGCCCGGCGCCAGCAGGAAGTAGATCGCCGTCGCGCTGGCCCGCTCGCCGTCGTACCCCTCGGGCTGGAAGGTGACTGGGGACCGCCAGGTCTCCCGGAACCAGCCGCCCTCGGGATGCGCCGCAAGATCCAACGCCTCGGCCAACGCCGGCCGCTTCACCTCGTCAGTCGCCATGCCGAGAACCGTATAACCCACTGGCGATCTCTTCGGGTGTTGGGCAGAGTTCGGGGTATGAGCGTCCCGTCGCCCTACCACCAGAGACTCCCGTACGGCGAACGCGTGCCGGCCGATCCGCTGGTGGGCAACCCGTTCTTCCCCTTCGACGGCGCCCTCCAGGTCCGGCCGCTGGAAGAGCCGGTACTCCCGGAACCACCTCGCGCGGGCGAACCGGGCGGTAAGCCGTGTCCGAACTGCCCGACCCCTGGTTCGCCGGCGGCGCGGGACGAGTTCGTCATCTGGCGGGACGACAAGTGGTCCGTTCTCGCCGGGATGGAGCCGGCCGGAGTACCGATGGTCGCGCTGCTGATCTCGCGCGAGCACTACCGCCTCGACAACCTGCCGCCCGAACTCGCGGCCGACCTCGGTCCGATGATCCAGCGCATGTCAGCCGCAATCCGCCGCATCGAAGGCGTCGGCAGGACCCACCTCAGCCGCTACGGCGACGGCAGCGAACACTTCCACCTCTGGTTTTTCGCCCGCCCCCTCGGCCAGATGCAACTCCGAGGCCCCAGCCTCCAATTCTGGGAATCCCTCCTCCCCCCAGTCCCCACCGAAGAGTTCCGCACCAACACCCAAACCCTCGCCACGGCCCTAACAGAACACTCCGGAAAGGCCCTCTAACCCACCCCGGCGACTGAATCTCCTCGAAGGAGGGCGCACCCCTCCCCCTCCGCTTTCCTTCCCTTTCACTCCGGAGGGCGTTCGCCCGAGCCTCGTTGGATTAGGGCGCAAGGGAGGACTATCCGTTGGGGTGGGCGGGAGTCTTGGGTTGAGGCTCGAGAAAGTAGTAGGCGGGCGGCGGTGCGACCTAATTCAGCTGTGTCTGAAGCGACGACCGTGACGGGTGTCGGCAACATGTCCGCCATTCGGAAATCGTCGAAGCCGACCACAGCTGGTTGACGATCTACCTCGCGCAGGGCGCGAAGTACGCCCTCGGCAACGAAGTTGGTCGACGCGAAGAGAGCAGTTGGCGGGTCCGGCCGATGCATCAACTCTCGCGTTGCTTTCTCAGCCGCCTCGGCAGTACCTTCCGGCAACTGCACGACGAGACCTTCATCCACCTCGACCTCGGCAGCGCGATGCGCCCGCCGGTACCCGCGGAGCCGACGGCCGGTCGTGTAGTACGAGGGCGCCAGCAGGATCGCGATCCGCCGATGCCCCTGCTGCAGCAGGTGATCCGTCGCGAGCTTCCCACCCCCCTCGTTGTCCACCATCACGATGTCGGCCTCGATCCCGTGCGCCGGCCGGTCCACGAACACCACCGGCACCCCGGCACCCGCCAGGAACGAATGATCCCCCTGGTCCGGCACGATCATCAGCCCGGCGACCTGCCGCCCGACCAACTCCCGGATCGCCCGCTTCTCCCCCTCCGGATCCTCGTCCACACTTCCCAGCACCACCGCGAACCCCGACTGCCCCGCGACCTCGAGGGACGCCTTCGCGATCGTCGCGTAGAACGGGTTGGTCAGATCGCCGAGCACCAGCGCCAGGCTGGACGACTTCTTGCCCGGCCGGAGTGCCCGGGCGACCTCGTTGCGCTGGAAGCCGAGCTCGTCGATCGCGGCCCGGACCCGGCTCGCGGTGTGCTCGCGCACTCCCGCCCCGCCGTTGACCACGCGCGACACCGTGCCGAGCCCGACACCGGCCCGCTTCGCCACGTCGATCATCGTCGGACGGCTGGACTCAACTTGCTTTGGAAACGTTTCGGACACAGGGTTGACTTCCCTCTCACGACACGGCATCGTCACCCGACAGTAAGTGTTGGAAACGTTACCGTCCAGGAGGCAGGATGAATCGTGACGTCCGGCTCGCTGCACCTCCCCCGGGACCACGACCATGACGGTGAACGCGCCACCCCGCGGACCGGGTGATGCTGGTGACACCACCTCTCCCCGACGCGGACGGTCGGCCCGGCGATCCATTGCCCGCGGCAACAAAGGTGGCATGAGCCGGAACGCCGGTTCCGACGTCCGCGCCGCCTACCTCTTCATCGCCCCGGCGATCCTCGGCTTCACCGTCTTCGTGGTGTATCCGCTGATCCGCTCGTTCTACCTGGCGCTGACCAAGTACAACGGCCTGACCGACCCGGTCTTCATCGGCCTAGACAACTTCCGCCGGCTGTTCACCGTCGACCCCGCGTTCTGGCCGTCGCTGCGCGCCACCGGCTACCTGGTCGTGCTGTACGTCCCGCTGTCCCTCGCCCTCGGCCTCGGCCTGGCGATGTTCTGCAACCAGCGCTTCGCCGGGGTGCGGATCGTCCGGACGCTCGCCTACCTCCCGGTGGTGCTGCCCGCGATCGCCACCATCACCCTCTGGAAGTTCATCCTGAACCCCCAGGTGGGTCTGATGAACACCATCCTCGACAAGCTGCACCTGCCGACCAGTTCCTGGCTCGCCAGCCCGTCGATGTCGATGCCCTCCATCGTGATCGTGATGTTGTGGGGCGTCGGCAGCACGATGATCATCTTCCTGGCCGCACTCCAGGCAGTGCCGACCGAGCTGTACGAAGCGGCCAGAGTGGACGGCGCCGGTCCGGCGTCGGTGTTCTTCCGGATCACCATGCCGATGATCAGCCCGATCATGCTGCTGCAGGTGATCCTGCAGACGACCGCCGCGCTGCAGACGTTCAACCAGCCCAAGATCCTCACCGACGGCGGCCCCGGCTTCAGCACCAACGTGCTGATGCTGTCGATCTACAAGAACGGCTTCTCCAACCTCGGCCGGGTCCCGCAGCTCGGCTACGCCTCGGCCCAGGTGTGGGTGCCGTTCATTCTCATCATCGCCGTGATCGCCCTGACCGCGCGGTTCTCCTCCCTCTGGACCTACAGTGACAACACTCCAGACTGACCCCGGCGAACGCAGTACAGGCAGTGCCGGCCGACGCAGTACAGGCAGCGCGGGCAGTAAGGGCAGGCGACCGGTCCGTACTGCGTCCTGGTACGTGACCGCGTTGTTCATCAGTTCGGTGATGGTGGTCCCGCTGTTGTGGATGATCACGATCGCGCTGAAGAGCCGGAGCACGGTGTTCGAACTGCCGCCGCGGTTGCTCCCCCGGGACTTCAACTGGAGCAACTTCATCGACGGGCCTGAGGCGATCCACTTCCCGCGGTTGCTGCTCAACTCCGGCATCATCACCGCGCTGAGCGTGCTCGGCGGGGTGCTGACCGCGATGATGGCCGGCTACGCGCTGGCGCGGCTGCGGTTCCCCGGCCGGAAGGTGTGGTTCTACCTGTTCGTCGGCAGCATGCTGCTGCCCGGTGTGGTCGGGCTGATCCCGTTGTTCCAGCTCTACAAGAGCATCGGCTGGTACGACACCTGGTTGCCACTGATCGTGCCGGCCTTCTTCGGTGGCAATCCGCTGTTCATCTTCCTGGCCCGGCAGTACTTCCTCGCCATCCCGTACTCGATCGACGAGGCGGCGAAGATCGACGGCGCCGGGCACTTCCGGATCTTCACCCAGGTGATGCTGCCGCTGACCCGGCCGGCCTGGATCACGATGGCGATCCTCGCCTTCCAGGCCTCCTGGAACGACTTCCTCAACCCACTGGTCTACCTGTACTCCGCGGAGAAGTGGCCGCTGTCGGTCGGGATGGCGTCGTTCATCTCGCCGTTCGCCGGGCAGACACCGAACTGGAGTTACTACATGGCCGCCAACCTGCTCTACATGCTGCCGCCACTGATCATCTTCTTCGTCGCGCAGCGCTACTTCATCCAGGGCCTCGGCTCGCTCGGCAGCACCACTCAGAAGTGAGGAGCACAGCAGTGAAGACGAAGATCATCGGTACCACCCTGGCCTGCGCGGGGTTGCTGACGGCAACGGCCTGCGGCGGATCGGACTCCGGCGGTGACGCGGACGGCCCGGTCACCGTGACGGTGATGACGTGGGAGTCGCCCGAGACGAACGCCGCGATCGACAAGGCTCTGGCCGGATTCAAGGACGACAAGATCACCGTGAAGCGGATCGACACCCCGGGTGGTGGATACGGCGACAAGCTCGCCTCGCTGACTCAGGCGAAGAAGCTGCCGGACCTGTTCTGGTGCGGCAACGACACCGAGCAGCAGTACACCTCGCAGGGACTGCTGGTCGATTGGTCCAAGCGGATCACCGACGGCTCCGGCGCCTTCAAGGCCGACAGCTTCGTACCGTCGGCGATGGAGAACTGGAAGACCGCCGACGGCCTGATGGGCGGCCTCCCGTCGCTGATGAACACCTACGGCGTCTGGTACAACGCCGACGCGTTCAAGGCCGTCGGCCTGGCCGAGCCGAAGGCCGGCTGGACCTGGGACGACATGTACGCCGCGGCCGGCAAACTCGCGAACAAGGGCGGAGCGAAGTACGGCCTGGTGGCGGACCAGCTCACGTCGCCGGACGCGCCGTTCACGATGAGCCTGTACTCCGTGTCCGCGGGCGGCGCGCCGTTCACGGACAACGTGAACCACCCGACCAAGGCCGAGGCGGACGGCAAGTTCACCGAGGGCGTCGGCAAGTTGGTCGACGCGATCAAGTCCGGCGCGGTCGCCCCACCCGGGTACGACGCGGCGAACGCGCCGGCGTTGTTCTCCGGCGGCAAGGTGCCGATGCTGTTCGGCGGGCAGTGGCTCGCGGCTGGGTTCCAGACCGACAAGCCGAAGATCAGGTACGGGTTCGTGCCGTTCCCGCAGGTGACCACACCGACCACTCTGTACGACTCGGTCGGCATCTGCACCCCGGAGTACACGGCCAGCGAGGACGCGACGTACAAGGTGCTCGAGTACCTCAACACCAAGGTGTGGGACGCGGTGCTGCCGGCCTCGCCGGTCGCTCCCCCGGCGTACACGCCCGCGCAGGAGAGCTACTTCAACGCACTGACCAAGGCTGGTCAGACGACGGTCGTCGACACGGTGAAGGCCGACCTCGCCACCGAGAAGACGGTCGGCGTCCGCTTCACCACCCAGTGGGCCTCCCAGGTCGCCGACCTGACCACGGCCTACTACCAGCCGATCCTCAGCGGCAAGAAGCCCGTCTCCGAACTGCAGACCTACGTCACCAAGATCAACGACCTGATCAAACAGGCCGGCTGACCCCCCGCGCTGAGTTGCGCCCGGATGCTTGCCGGACAAGGATGACGCCGGTTCAGCTGAAAGGATTCCGCATGCGCATGCGCCCGTTCGCCCAGGTCGACGTGTTCTCTGCCACCCCTTACCTCGGCAACCCGCTCGCCGTGATCCTCGACGCCGAGGATCTCGACGGCGACAGCATGCAGCGGGTGGCCCGGTGGACGAACCTGTCGGAGACGACGTTCGTGCTGCCGCCCACCACGCCGGAGGCGGACTACCGCGTACAGATCTTCACGCCGGGCGGCGAACTGCCGTTCGCCGGGCATCCCACGCTCGGTACCGCACACGCTTGGCTCCACCACAGCGGTTCACGCAAGGACCAGGTCGTGCAGGAATGCGCCGCGGGCCTGATCGAAGTGCGCAGCTGGCAACAAGCACTGTTCTTCGCCGCGCCACCCACTCTCCGCAGCGGCGAAATCGAAGAGGAGTACCTGGAGCAGATCGTCACGGCGCTCGGCATCCACCGCAGCCACGTGGTCGATCACCAGTGGGTGGACAACGGACCCGGCTGGGCCGTCGTCAGACTGGCGACGGCCCAAGAAGTACTCGATCTGGAACCGGATTTCTCGCAGCTCCCGAACGCGATGATCGGCGCGATCGGCGCCCACCCGGACGGCTCGCCGGCACGCGTACGAAATGCGCACCTTCGCACCCGGAGCCGGCATTCCCGAAGATCCGATCTGCGGCAGCATGAACGCCGGGGTCGCGCAATGGCTCATCCGCACCGGAGCATCGGCAGCTGGCTACCGCGTCTCACAGGGGCGCCGCTTGGCGCGGGCCGGCGACATCACGATCACCGCCGAGCCCGAAGGAACCGTCTGGGTCGGTGGTTCCACGAACACCCTCTTCCAAGGCACCGCCCTGATCTGAAGGGCCGACCTGATGCGACGGCTGAGGTGGGAGGCCAGACCGACCCCTTGCGTCCGAAGGGCCGTGGGGCAGGACCCTCGGTCCTTCGGACGCAACGCAGTGGAAGGCGACGGAGGAGCCGCTGCGGGTTAGACGGCTTGCCAGAGGGAGAGAGCGAAGCGAGCCTCGGTGTCCGTCCACCAGGCGCCGTTGGTGAAGCCGGCCTTGTCGAGCTCGGCCTCCACCACGTGCCGGTGGAACTTGGCGGAGATCTCGGTGCTGAGCTCCTCGCCCTCGGCGAAGTCGACCTCCAGGCCGATCTCCGGGATCAGGACCCGCATCGCGCGATCGGCGCGCAGGTGCATCTCGATCCACTCGTTCTCGGCGTCCCAGATCGCCACGTGACTGAAGGCGTCCACATCGAAGTCCGCGCCGAGCTGCCGGTTGAGCACCCGCAGGACGTTGCGGTTGAACTCCGCCGTCACCCCCGCGCTGTCGTCGTACGCCGCCACGAGCGTGGCCGGGTCCTTCACCAGATCGGTGCCGAGCAACAACCACTCCCCCGGTTCCAGCACGTCGCGCACCGACTTGTAGAAGTCCTCGCGCTCGTCGGGCAACAGGTTCCCGATGGTGCCGCCGAGGAACGCGACCACCCGTGGCGCGTCTCCAGGCAACTTGTCCAGGTGTGCCGTGAAGTCCCCGACCACACCATGGACCACGAGATCCGGATAGTCCGCGTTGATCGCCTTGGCGGCATCCCGCAGAGCCGACTCCGACACGTCCAGCGGCACGAAGGTCGTCAGCGTGCCGTGGTCGCGCAGTCCGTTCAGCAGCAGCCGGGTCTTCTCCGACGAACCGGACCCGAGCTCGACCAGCGTCCGGGCCTTGGTCAGCTCCGCGATCTCGCCGGAGCGCGCGTCGAGGATCTCCCGCTCGGCGCGGGTCGGGTAATACTCCGGCAGCCGGGTGATCTGCTCGAAGAGGTCACTCCCGCGGGCATCGTAGAACCACTTCGGCGCCAGCCACTTCGGCTCCGCGGTCAGCCCCGCCCGGGCATCCTCCCGCAGCGCGCGGGAAACGTAGTCCGGGGTGAGATGAATGTCGATCAACTGACCGGGGCGGTGGGGTGGGTTCAGCGCTGTCACTGTCGTCCTTCCATCGGGGTGATCGCAAGAGTCGTGGATGTTGCTAGTAGCAACGATCCGTTCGGTACTTCCTGCCAGCCTTCGGCGACCGGGTTCTCGATCGTCCAGGGCTCGGAACTGACTGCGACGGAATCCGCCGTACGGCGGTACCACAGGGAATGCGTCCACGCCGTCGCGACGATCTGCTCGCCATCGGTCAGCAGGACGTTGAGACGTGATTCGGGCGCCGCGGCAGCCACGTCGCGGAGTGCCGACGCGACCGCCTCGGCGGCCGACGCACCGGAGTACAGGCGGTCCTGGATCAGGGCCCAGAGCAGCGCGGAGTCCATCGGGGCGTCGAGGGTGAGGAGTTCGTTGACCGGGAGCGCTTCGGCGAGTTTGGAGACCGAGCCGGGCCAGCCGCTGACCAGCCCGTTGTGACTGAACAACCACTGGTCCCGCACGAAGGGCGCGACAGCCGACTCGTTCAACGGCGAACCGACCGTGCCGTTCCGTACTGCGGCCAGCACGGCACCGGATCGCACAGAGCCAGCCAACCCCGGCAGCGACTCGTCGGCCCAGATCGGCACACTCCGCCGATAGCGGACCGGCGAACCGTCCACGTACCAACCGATGCCGAACCCGTCAGCGTTGACCGACCCACCACCGCGCATGTCCGCCGGCGCCCAACTCTGCCGATACAGCGAGTGCGACGGCTCCAGCGCGAGCGACGCCAGCGAGACCGGCGGGCCGAGGTAGGCCAGATGCCGGCACATCAGGCGAGCTCCGACGGAAGTGGATCGCGGGCGCAGCGGAAGCCGGCGAAGATCTGGCGCCGGATCGGGTAGTCCCAGTTCCGGAAGGTACTGCGCGCCACCACCTCGTCGGTCCCGAACGAGCCGCCGCGCAGCATCTTGTAGTCGTTGCCGAAGAACACCAGCGAGTACTCGTCGTACGGGAAGGCGCGGAAGCCCGGGTACGGCTTGAAGTCGCTGCTGGTCCACTCCCAGATGTCGCCGATCAACTGCTCCACCCCGAGCGGCGAAGCGCCGGCCGGATACGCGCCGATCGGTGCCGGCCGGAGGTGACGCTGGCCGAGGTTCGCATGCTGCGGACCGGGACTCTCATCGCCCCAGGGGAATCGCCGCGTTCGCCCGGTCGCAGGGTCGAACCGCGCGGCCATCTCCCACTCCTCCTCGGTCGGCAGCCGCTTGCCCGCCCAGGCCGCATACGCCTCGGCCTCGTAGAAGCAGACATGCATCACCGGCTCGTCCAGCGGCAGCAACTCCCGATGCCCGAACCGCGTCCGCATCCAGTTGCCGTCGACAAGTTCCCAGAACCGCGGCGCGACCAGCGAGGCCTTCTGGACATGCGCCCAGCCCGCCTCCGACCACCACCGCGCGTCGTCATACCCGCCACCCGTGACGAACCTCAGATAGTCCCCGTTGCTCACCGGCACGGTGTCGATCACGTACGGCGCGACGCGAACCGGATGCGCCGGTCGTTCGTTGTCGAGCGCCCAGGGCTCCGTCGAGGTGCCCATCACGAACTCCCCGCCCGGCACGAGCACCTCGGCTTTGGCCAGCCGCCGCCCGCCAGGTGGAGCCGGGGCGTCGAGCACCGGTACTCCGGTGCGGAGCTGATGCGTGGCAAGCATGGTCTCGTCGTGCTGCTGCTCGTGCTGCACGATCATGCCGAACGCGAACCCGTTGTCGACCAGCTCGCGACCACCACTGAGGTTCACGTGGTCGAGCACGTCGAGGACCTTGTCCCGCACCTCGACCACGTAGGCCCGGGTCTCGGAAGGCCCGAGCAGCGGCAGCGCCGGACGATCCGCGCGGGCGTGCATGAACGCGTCGTACAGCTCGTCGATGTCCTGCCGGACGGGCTCGCGGCCGCCGACGTCACGGACCAGCCAGAGCTCCTCCTGGTTGCCGATGTGCGCGTAGTCCCAGACCAGTGGCGACATCAGTCGGGAGTGCTGGCGGACCAGGTCGTCGGTGTCGACCGCATCGGTCAGCTGGACGGTCCGCGAACGGGACCGCTCGAGCTGCTCGGCGACGAAGGCACGCAGGCCCTCGGCGGTGAGGTCGGACAGTTGGTGGTTCATGATGCTCGCCTTCTGTGGGTGTCGTCGACGATGCAGTGCAGGCGGTTGCCGACCTCGTCGATCAGATCCTGATCGACGCCGGTGCGGCTCAGAGCTCCAGTGCCCAGGTCCACCAGCTCACGGGCGGCCTGCAGAACGAGCTTGTCCTCCAGGCCTTCCCGCGCGGCCGGGAACCAGCGCCCGGCGGCCGGCTCCGCGGCAGCGACGGCCTGGTCGACCAGCGCGGGGTCGGACATCAGCGCGATCAGCAGCAGGGTCGGCTCGATCCACCCGTCCCCCTGCTGAGCGTCCAGGTAGCGCACTTCGAGATACCCGCGCGGCCGGACCGGCGGGAACAAGGTGGACAGGTGATAGTCGAGATCCTCGTACGTCGGTCTGTCGTCGGGCAGGGCGCCATCCGCCCACGCCCCGAAGGTGAGACCGGCCGGGGCGTCCCAGTTGTCGCCTCGACGGAGACAGAGCACGGGTGCGTCCATCGCAGTACGGGCCCAGGTCTCGGCTGGGTTGCCGTCCAGCGGCGGTGGTTCCGTAAACGGTGCGCAGGTGCCGAAGGTGGCTTCCGTCCGGGCGGAGGCCCAGCCGGTGTCGTTGCCGGTTCTTCGGCGGGAGTTCGCGAACAGCGCCACCAGCGCGGGCCCGAAATCGTGCAGCGCTCGCCAGCGCAGGGCGGTCTGGTCCGCCTCTCCGGCGTCCAGGCAGACCTGCAGTCCGGCAGTGCTGCACATCATCCGCGGCCCGTGCGGACCGAGCTGCTCGAAAGCTCGCTCCATCGCGGCATAGCGGGGGACGGTCAGGAGCCGGCGCGGCGGCCGGAACGCGTCCAGGCCGTGGTCGCCCGGCGCCAGACCGGCGTCGTGAAGAAGGGAGGTGAGCTCGGCCGCGTCGGCGGCGGTGTCTTCGATCAACCTAGGCACGGAGGCCGAGGCGGGGCCTGAGATCTCTACCTGGCCACCCGGCTCCACGGTGACCAGAGAACCCCGGCCGAGCGGCAGTTGCGGGCTGCCTCGAACCAGGGTGGGGGGCGCGTGCACGCCCAGGGCTTGACTGAGGTGAGCGGCATCGAGAGGCCGGTGCGGATCGTCCGCGTGATGCACCGTCCATTCCAGTTCGACGCCGTGCAGCAACGGAGGACCGTGCTTGAAACAGACCATCGCGACGTAACCCTCCGCATCGGCCCGGGAGCCGATCGGAGTCGTCGCCGGAAACTCACCGGACGCGGTCACGTCAGCGAACCTAACCGCGGCCTCGGGTACGGACAACCGATAGCGGGTTACCCCCCGATGACGTGTCTGCCGGGATCGCCGCCGTCCAACACTGTGTCGAAATCATGATCGACATAGTGCCGGGCGGCACCGACAATATTCCGCGCTCCGGCCGGACGGGAGATTTCCCGCAGCCGGACCGCTTGCTGAGGGCCGGACGGCCACGGCTTGGGGTGGTTGCGCTCTGAGCGAAACCGTTCCTCAGCGGACGCCGAAGCCGTTGCTCAGCGGACGCGGGGACAACCGGCGCAGGGCTTGACGTTGGGCAGCGCGTAGACGAAACAGCAGGAGGTCCGCACCTCCTGATCAAGCCCAACCCCGAACGCCTCCGCCGCCTCTTTCGCGTACGGCGCCTCCTCGGGCATCCGCATCGCCGCCCGCAGCTCGTCATCGACCGCCCCCAGCCGCTGCCGCGAACTCATCCGCACCCCAGGCCGATAGCTGTCCGTGAAGGCCCGCGTATGCGTCCCCACTTGCGCGACCGCTTCATCCAGCGAGATCACCTTGTCGGACAGCAGCGCGACCTCAACCGGGTAGTGCGCCGTCGGATGCCGTCGGAACGCCAACGCCTCCGGCGACACCTCCGGCGAAACACCGGTCAACGCCGTAGCCAGCCCCGCAACGATCGACGGCACCGAGACGTACCACATCAGCACGAACATCGCCGCGACCTGCACCGGCGCCTCGATCCCGTACTCCTTGCCGTAGTCGTCCAACAGTGACTTCCGCCACCCGTACGTCGGATCGCCCCCACCCCGCTGATCCGCCAACAACTCCGCACACGAGATCCACTCCGCCCCAGGCACCACATCCGCCGTACGAAACGACAGCCACGAAACCTCCCCCTCAAGCAACCCCACAAGGCGGCTCGCGCTGTACGTCATACGCCCACCCTACGATCCGCCACCTGGCCGGAGCACTCGCTGCCACTAGGCCTCATCGGCCTTCAAGTCCAGCGATTAACGAACTTGTCTCCGCCTTGACCCGAATTGTTCACGTGCGGAATTGCAACTTCCTGCAATTTCTCCGTTTCGGTGAGTTACCCCTCGTCGAGCGCTGGCGTCACCCACAGTCTGTTGGCGCCGTCGAGCAGTCGGACGGTGCACCTCGGGGGTGCAGATCAGGGGAACATTTCAAGGGGGATCCATCGTGTTGGCTCAGTTGCGTTCGCATGCGCCGTTCCGGCTCCTGGCGATGGTGCTGGCAGCCGCCCTGTTGGTGTCAGGGCTTGTCAAAGTCGCGCCGACAGCGGCGGCTGCCGGCACTCCGACCCTGACCGTCGCAGGGGTCCCGTTGGCGGGGTCGACCCAACCGACGACCTTCAAGGCGGATCTCTCCGACGCAGCGGATGTGACCGGCGAGGTGACCTGGCTGGTCGACGATTCGTATGCGGCCAAGACCCAGACTGCGCCACACTCCTTTACCCGGACGTATACGGCCGGCGCGCACAAACTCAAGGCGAGATGGGTCGTCAATCCAACGACGGGTGCGACTGCCGAGACCTTCTCCAACTTCACAGTGGGTGCGGTGCAGACCGAGCCGACGCTGATGTCGGGTGGTTCGCCGCTGCAGGGCGCAACAGTCAATTCACCGTTCATTGCAGATCTCGCAGGAGTGCCGACCTCCATCGCCGGCGGTGTCACGTTCTTCCTGGACGGCGCCCAGGTCGTCAAGGACACGTCGTCGCCGTTCCAGGCGACCATCACCACCAGCGCGGGTTCGCATCAGGTGAAGGCCACGTGGACCGACCCTGCCAACCAGCAGGCCAAGCAGTTGGTAGCGACCGCGACGGTGCAGGACGGCCCGTTCCTGTCCTCTGGCGGTACTCCGCTGCACGCGGGCAAGGTGAACTCACCCTTCACGGCTCTACTGTCGAATCCGGTGGGCGTAGCCGGTGATGTGACCTGGTTGCTGGACGACAGCTACATCGGTAAGAGCACTGCGCCGCCGCACCAGTTCACGGTGACGACGAGCAACGGTCAGCACAAACTGAAGGCTCGTTGGGTGGTCAACACCGGAACCGGTGCCACGAAGGACGTGACCGCGGTCTTCACGGTCGGTGAGATGCCGGAGTTCAGGGTTGCTCCCCCGGTGGATGAGGAGCCCGGTCCGGCCATCAAGAACCTCTGGGCGACCTCGGACAACCGCCGAGCACCGATCACCGGTGTCTATGACTGGACCAAGGCAGGGTTCGGCGGTGGAACCCCCTTGCCGGCGCCGTCGAACTACCGCAGCGACGCGGCATGCAATCTGACTGCCGCGACGGTTCAGTCGACATATCACGTGGTTCCGAACGACAACCA
>NZ_DASRXP010000427.1:0-5922 GCF_035687465.1 Kribbella sp. | reverse complement strand
TCCGGGCGTAGCTGCGTCTTTCCCTGGTCGTGGTGAGGTGTGTCAAGGGTCGAACTGGTTCGAGCCCGAAGGGCCGCGAAGCGCCCTTGACTCACCTCGCCGCGACTAGCACCATCACGCAGCCCGGCGACGCGAACCACCCACACCTACCCGCGAACCACCCACACCTACCCGCGAACCACCCACACCTATGAAACCCGCGAACCACCCACACCCGCGGATCGCTAATTCAGGTGGTGCACTCGGCGACGCGGTTGCGGAAGGCCTCTACTGCGGTGTCGTTGCCGACGGTCTGGATTGTGTCCGAACCGCGGCGGCCCCAGAGCCAGAGGAGGATGTCGTTTGCCTCGCCGAAGATCTCGGCGTCGACCTCGCCCTCCTTGCCCTGGGTGACGGTCGCGCTGGTGGCGTCGGCGCGGATGGTCCACGAGCGGCCTTCAGAGGTGATCCGGACGCCCGCGTCGACCGGGTGCGAGGTGTCGCCCTCCTCCCACCAGGGACCGCCGAGCATCAGGACCAGAATTTCGTCGATGCCGTCGAGGGCGAGTGCGCGGTCGATCGGGGTGACGACGTCGTGGGCTTGTTCGACATCCACCCGGTGGACCGCCGTCTCCAGTGCCATTCGCCGGTACCAGAACGCGGAGGTCTTGTCGTCGGGGGAGAACGTCCAGGTCGGGAGGTCGGTCCCCGCCTGCTCCAGGGCGGCGACCACCTTCGCCCGCGCCTCGTCGTACAGGTCGAGGGCGTCGCGGGAGGTGAGGTCCGGCGGCCACGGGTCGGGGAGACGGCCGAGGCGGAGGACCTCGACCTTGTGCAGGTACACGGTCGCGGTGTGGCGGACGACGGTGTCGACCGTCCAGCCGGGGCAGCTCGGGACGTCCGCGGACAGGCCGAGGCGGGCGACCTCGGCGAGGCGGGCTGAGTCCGCGCGCAGGCAGTCGAGAGAGAAGGCGGCACGATCAGGCGACATCGGCATCTGCCGATCATGGCAGCATCCGCGGACAGTTCCCGGTAGCAATGGCGGCCGGTTGGGGGTGGAGGCGGTTAACCTCTCGGCATGGCGAGGAACAGACCGTTGCCGTTCGATCCGATCGACGAGGCGTCGCGGCAGTGGGGGCGGCGATGGGGCGCGGTCGAGCAGATGCGCGCGGTGACCTCGCTGATGCGCGCTCAGCAGATCGTGATCGGGGAGCTGGACGAGATCCTGCGGGCGCACGGGCTGACGTTCGCGCGGTTCGAGGCGCTGGTGCTGCTGACGTTCTCCCGGCGCGGCTCGCTGCCACTCGGCAAGATGGGGGAGCGGCTGCAGGTTCACCCGACCTCGGTGACGTCGATCGTGCGCCGGCTCGAGGCCGCCGGACTGGTGACGAGGACCCCGCACCCGGACGACGGGCGGGCGGTCCTGTGCGAGATCACCGCCGACGGACGGGAACTGGTGGAACGCGCCACTGCCGATCTGGTCGCCGCCGACTTCGCGTTGCGCGGCCTCAGTGAAGAGCAGTTGAAGATGCTCTGGTCGGTTCTCGAGCCCCTGCGCCACACCGCCGGCGACTTCACCTGAACCGAACCGACCCGAACCGGAGCCCGGCTGGCTGGCATTTAGTAGGACGCCCAAGTATTTTGTAGGGAGTCCTACTAAACGGAGGTCGTGATGGACGCGCACGGGATCGCCGAGGGGCGGAGCCGCTGGCAGCAGCGGTTCGACGCTACACGGAAGCGGGAGGCGGACTTCACGACTTTGTCCGGGACCGAGGTGGAGCCTGTCTACGGGCCGCCGGAGGGATCCGACGACCCGCGGATGGAGCGGATCGGATGGCCCGGGGAGTTCCCGTTCACCCGCGGGCTCTATGCGACCGGGTATCGCGGGCGGACCTGGACGATCCGGCAGTTCGCCGGGTTCGGGAACGCCGAGCAGACCAACGAGCGGTACAAGATGATCCTCAACTCCGGCGGTGGCGGGCTGTCCGTCGCGTTCGACATGCCGACGTTGATGGGGCGTGACTCCGACGAGCCGAAGTCGCTCGGCGAGGTGGGGCACTGTGGCGTCGCGATCGACAGCGCCGCGGACATGGATCGCCTGTTCAAGGACATCCCGCTGCAGGACGTCACCACGTCGATGACGATCTCCGGGCCCGCGGTACCGGCGTTCGTGATGTATCTGGTCGCGGCCGAGCGGCAGGGTGCCGACATCACCAAGCTCAACGGGACGCTCCAGACCGACATCTTCAAGGAGTACATCGCGCAGAAGGAGTGGCTGTTCCCGCCGGAACCACACCTGCGCCTGATCGGCGACCTGATGGAGTACTGCGCCGCCAACATCCCTGACTACAAGCCTCTCAGCGTCTCCGGCTACCACATCCGCGAGGCGGGATCGACGGCCGCTCAGGAGTTGGCGTACACGCTGGCCGACGGGTTCGGGTACGTCGAACTCGGCCTGTCACGAGGGCTCGACATCGACAAGTTCGCACCCGGACTGTCCTTCTTCTTCGACAGTCACCTGGACTTCTTCGAGGAGATCGCCAAGTTCCGCGCGGGCCGGCGGATCTGGGCCCGCTGGCTCCGCGACGTGTACGGCGCGAAGACGGACAAGGCCCAGTGGCTCCGCTTCCACACCCAGACGGCCGGCGTCTCGCTGACCGCCCAGCAGCCTTACAACAACGTCGTCCGTACTGCGGTGGAGGCGCTCGCCGCGATCCTCGGCGGCACGAACTCGCTGCACACCAATGCCCTCGACGAGACCCTGGCCCTGCCGAGCGAGGAGTCGGCCGAGATCGCGCTGCGGACCCAGTCGGTACTGATGGAGGAGATCGGGGTCACCAACGTGGCCGACCCGCTCGGCGGGTCCTGGTACGTCGAGGCGCTGACCGACAAGATCGAGGCCGAGGCGGAGGCGACCTTCGAGCGGATCAGGGAGATGAGCCCGGACGGCACGATGACGGCCGGGATCCTGCGGGGGATCGAGGACGGCTGGTTCATGGGCGAGATCGCGGACGCGGCCTTCGACTACCAGAAGAAGCTGGAGAAGGGCGAGAAGAAGATCGTCGGGGTGAACACCCTGACCGACACCGTGTCCGGCGAGCTGGAGATCATGCGGGTCAGCCACGAGGTGGAGATCGAGCAGTGCCGGGTGCTCGCGGCGCGCAAGGCGGAACGCGACGAGGACCGGGTACGTCGTACGCTGACCGCTCTGGTCGATGCGGCCAGGGGTACCGGCAGTCTGATCGAACCCATGCTGGAGGCGGCGCGTGCGGAGGCCACGATGGGGGAAATCTGTCACGTTCTTCGGGACGAGTGGGGCGAGTACCGAGAGCCCGCCCGCTTCTGAGGAGGACCCGGCAGAGGACCCGCCACCACCGGAACGACGGCGGGTCCGCGGCCCCCGGCGATCCGGTCAGGCACCCGACGGGCGCGCTGTGGTCGTCTGCGGATCGGACCGCACGATGTTGCGGGTGGTCACCGAACTGGTGAGCTCCGGCGAGGACGTGGTCGCGGTCGTCAACCCGGCCTCGCGGCACTTCGACCGGATCAACGAGCTCGGCGCGCAGGTGATGGGCGTCCGCGTGGTCAGCGAGTCCGTCCTGCGTCGCGCCGGGATCGATGCCGACGAGACGACACCGTCGACCGCGCGGGCACTGGTGCTGCTCGACGCGGACGACGTCCACAACGTGCACACCGCGTTGACCGCCCGGGACATGGATCCCGACCTGCGGATCGTCGTCCAGATGGTCAACCCGCGGCTGGGCAGTCAGCTGCACAGCCTGCTGGGCGACTGCGTGGTGATCTCGGGACCGTCGCTCGCGGCGCCCGCGTTCGTCGCGGACGCGCTGGAGGACGACGAGCTGACCTGGCTCGAGCTGGGTGGCCGGAGGATGGTGGCCGGGCCGGCCGAGCTGATCCGCGATCCACATCTGACCGTGCTGGCCGACACCACGTCGGCCGCGACCCCGGAACTGCTGCCGACCTCGAGCGACAACCCGAGCGGCGACATCGTGCTCGGCAGCGGGGTCCGCAACCTTCGCCGGACCAGGGACGTCCGGCGGGCCGGGTGGCTGATGGCGAGCCGGGACGTGCTGGACCGCCGGGTCCGCATCATCGCGGCGGTGATGGCGGTTCTCGTGCTCGGCGGTACGGCGCTCACCCACTGGATCGCGAACGTGGAGTGGCTGCGGGCGTTGTACCTCGCCGCGGGTGCGGTGACCTCGGCCGGAATCGAGGACAACATCTTCTCCGATGCCAAACCGTGGGCCAAGGTGGCCGCGGTCGTGGTCCAGCTGACCGGCATCGTGCTGGTCGCGCTGCTGACCGCGGTGATCGTCGACTCGCTGATCGGCGCCCGGCTGTCCCGGGTGATCGGCGGTGTCCGGGGCCGGCCGCGGAACCACGTGGTGGTGTGCGGCCTGGGGACGGTCGGGGCCAGGGTGCTCGAGATCCTGGCCGAGCGCGGGGTCGCGGTGGTGGGCGTCGAGCAGAGCGACGACGCCCCCGGCGTACAGACCGCGCATCGGTTGCGGATCCCGGTGGTCATCGGGGACAGCAGCAACGAGGAGACGCTGCGCTCGGCCGGGGTGCATCGCTGCCAGGCCGTGCTGGCGATCACCAACGGCGACATCACCAACCTCGAGTCGGCGATGGTGGTGCGCGATCTGAACCCGGACGCACGGATCACCATGCGGATGTTCGACCACGACCTGGCCCAGCGGGTCGAGCGCCGGCTCGGCCTGGGGCACAGCCGGTCGGTGTCGATGCTGGTCGCGCCGGCGATCGCCGCGGCGGTGGCGAACCGGCGCAGCCAGACCACCGTGCCGGCCGGTCGGCGGGTGCTGCTGCTCACCGAGGTCACCGTCGAACGGGACTCGGTCGCGGTCGGCAACAGGCTCGGCGCGCTGGACGAGACCGGCGGACTGCGGGTGCTCGCGCTGCAGGACAATGGCCGCTGGGACTGGACCCCGGCGTTCGACCAGGCCCTCCGGCCGGGGGCCCGGATCGCTGTCGCCGGCACCCGCAGCGGGCTGGCGAGACTGCTGCTGGCGACCCGCGCTCCACACCGTGCGGAGCGGTCGGGGAGGATGGAGTCATGAACGGACGTACCGAGCGTTTCCCTGCACTGGTGACCGGAATGCGAGGGCAGTGGTGAGCCAGCCGAACTTCTCCCGACCCGGGGCGATCGACTTGTCGTCCCTGCGCAAGCCACCGACCCCGCCACGCCCCGGCGGCGGCCCTGCCGGGCCCGGCGGTCCCGGCCCCGGCGGCCCTGGCCCTGGCGGTCCTGGCCCGGGTGCGGGCGAGGCGGCCGGCCCGTACGTGCTGAACGTCAGCGAGCCGACCTTCCAGGGCGACGTGATCGAGCGGTCGCTCCAGGTCCCGGTGATCGTCGAGTTCTGGTCGCCGCGCTCCGAGGCGTCGAACACGCTCAGCCCGGTGCTGGCGCGGCTGTCCACCGAGTACGGCGGCAAGTTCCTGCTGACCCGGATCGACATCGACGCCAACCCGCAGCTGGCCCAGGCGGTCGGCGTCCAGACGGTGCCGTTGGTGATCGCCGTACTGCGCGGTCAGGTGGTCCCGCTCTTCCAGGGTCCCGTCGGTGAGCCCGAGGCCCGCCAGTACATCGACCAACTGCTCACCGTGGCAGTCGCGAACGGCATCACCGGCCGGACCGACCCGGTGGGCCCGACTGGTCCCGCCGAGGAGGAGGCCGAGCCGGAGCTGGATCCGCGGTACGAGGCGGCCGAGAACGCGGTCGGCGCGGGTGACCTGGATGGCGCGATCGCGGCGTACGAGGCCTTGCTGAAGGAGTCCCCGGCCGACGCCGAGGCCAAGGCCGGGCTGGCCCGGGTGCAACTGGTGAAGCGGACCCGCGACGTACCGGCCGAGGTGCGGACCCGGGCGGCGGAGAACCCCGAGGACATCGAGGCGCAGCTGCTG
>NZ_DASRXP010000426.1:0-8417 GCF_035687465.1 Kribbella sp. | reverse complement strand
CCTGTCGGTCGGGACACCGGTGCTGCGGCGGGTCACCCGGGCGGCATCTCCTCGACGTAATCCCCTGGACTGTGGCCGTTCTTCCCAGCGGCTCCGGGCGTAGCTGCGTCCTTCCCTGGTCGTGGTGAGGTGTGTCAAGGGTCGAACTCGTTCGAGCCCGAAGGGCCGCGAAGCGCCCTTGACTCACCTCGCCGCGACTAGCACCATCACGCAGCCCGGCGACGCGAACCACCCACACCTACCCACCAACCACCCACACCTATGCACCCGCGAACCACCCACACCTATGCACCCGCGAACGACATGCGCCTGTGGATGCGCGGACCACGCGCGCTCGGCGTACCGGCGTACGGGGGGACAGGCCGACGGCCCCGAGATGGTGTCTCGGGGCCGTCGGGGGAGAGGTGTTGTGGGACTAGTTGCGGGAAGAGATCTTGATCTTGGTGGAGGTGCCAGTGCGGGACTGGACCTTGATGTTGACGCCGTTGTTCGGGACCTTGACCCCGCTCTGCGGCTGCTCCGGGTAGAAGTACTTCTTGCTGTCGTTGAAGGTGGAGACTGCGTCCTGGCCGCGGATGTAGCTGGCCTGGCCGTTCACGTGGAGCGTGAACGAGTCGGCCTTCTCCAGACCGAAGGTCGCGTCGTAGCCGGCTACTCGCGGACGCCAGATCTGGCCGTCGAGACGGTTGATCGGGACGGGGTGCGAGTCGATCGGCAGGACCAGGCCCTCGCCTGGGTGCTCGTTGGTGTTGTTGTTGCGCTGCGAGGTGTCCCAGTACCAGATGAGCAGACCGTCCTGGTACGGGAAGTGCTCAACCTTGTCAGCCAACGTGCTGGCCCAGCCGAAGTTGTACGGCCCGGACTTCAGGTGCTGGTCGTACGAGGTGTAGTTGATGTTCGAGGCGATGTAGTAGTTGGCGTACGCCGTGGTGATCGACGAGCCGACCGACGAGAAGCCGTTGAGGGTCCAGCCTTCCGGCGTCGCTTCCGCACCGGAGTCGACCACCGTGGTCGAGCCCGAGGTCACCTTGATCGCGTCCGCGTGGAAGCCGAAGCCACCGGTGTTCGAGTCGGTGCTGTAGCGGAACTGCAGGCCGATCGTCTTGCCGGCGTAGGCCGACAGGTCGAACGTGGCCGGCTTCCAGCCGTTGCTCTTGCCGTCGATGCCGTTGCCCTCGGTCGGGGTGCCGATGGTGCCGGGGATCGCCTTGTACCCGGTGCCGTCGTCCACCTCGACGTAGGCGTAGTCACAAGCGTCCGGACCACAGTCCTCGATGTCCCAGTTCGCCTGGAACGTGAGGCTCGCGGCCGCATTGGCAGCCAGCGTGACCTGGCGGTTCATCGTGCGGTTGAGGTCGTCGCCCTCGCCGCTCCACCACGACTTGGTGCCGGCGGCCGGCGGCTGCAGCGGGGTGGTGACGTTCTTCGGTGGCAGGGTGACCACCGCGGCCTGTGCCTTGGCGGAGTTGTACTCGTGCGGGCCGAGGTCGATGGTCCGGTTCTGACCGGCCTTGACGATCTCGTAGTCCAGCCAGCCGAGTTGCAGCTTGTCCCAGGCGCCGAGGTCGGCCGCCTGCTCCCCGATGCCTCCGTCGGACGGCTTGCCGACCCGGCTCTGCGCCATGATCGTCCACCAGTTGACGCCGTTCTCGACCGGGGCACCGGAGGTGTCGTAGTGGTCCGGCAGACCGAGGTCGTGACCGTACTCGTGTGCGAAGACGCTGACGCCGCCGTTCTCCGGCTGGATCGTGTAGTCGCCGACCCACAGGCCGGTGTCGCCGATCTGGGCGCCACCGATCGGGTTGTTCGCCGGGCCGCCGGCGAAGCCGGCGTACCAGCGGTGCGACCAGATCGCGTCCTCACCCTGGTGCGGGTCGCCATCGGCCTGGTCGCCACCGGAGTGGACGATCTGGAAGTGGTCGATGAACCCGTCGGGCTCGTTGAAGTTGCCGTCACCGTCGAAGTCGTAGCGGTCCCACTGGTCGAACGTCTTCAGGTCGGCGGTGATCTGGGCGGTGGTCTGGCCCTTCGCCTTCTGGTCCACCACCCACTGGTTCACCGCGTCCGCGACCAGGTTCCAGGTGTTGCTGCAGACGTTGCTGGCGCACGGGAAGCCGTTGGAGCGGCCGTAGCGCGCCTCGTTGTACTTCACCTTGACCCAGTCGGTGACCTCGCCGGACACGCTGTACCGGCCGGACGACTGCTTCTCGTAGTACTTCTTCACGGAGTTGCCGTTGCCGAAGTACATGTCCTGGTAGTGCTTCTGGTTGTAGTCGGCCTGCCAGACGGTGGAGTTGTCCACCGAACGGTCAGGCGCGGGAATCGCGTTGTGCAGCGGTCCCTGGAAGGTCGTCGGGCCGGGCACCGCGGGCGCGGTGTCCTGGTCCGGGTACTGCGGGTGCCGCTCATTGCCGAACTCGGCCAGGACGACGAAGATCCGGTCGGTCTTCTCCCGGGACAGCTCCACGTACTGGTCGACCTTGGCCTTGGTGGACCTCTTGCCCTTCGCGGCGGGGGCGGCCTTGGTGCCGACCTTCACCACCGTGCTCGCGCCGCGCTTCTCGGGCGTGGCGGTGCCGGCGAGCACCTTGTTCAGGGCCACCTCACGCAGCTCCCGCCGCTTGTCCTCCTGCGGGCTGGACAGCTCGTCCGAGCCCGACACCTCGCTCGCTACCGGCGCGGTACCCGCATCCCGGGACGGTGCGGCGCTACCGGACGAGGCGAAGCTCAGTCCGATGGTCGCCGCGAGAGCCAGGCTGAACAGCCCGGCAGATACTTTGCGCACGATTCCCTCCATAAAAGCTCTTCAGCGGTCCGCTCCGTGGTGACGTAGCGTGACCTTGGCTCCCCCGAGCGTGTACTTCTGCGCGACAGTACGGCGAATTTCCGCATTGCTGAAGTAGTTCGGCAGAATTTTCCGTGCAAGCGCGGGGAATCATGCGCAGGCGCCCTAGGTAATACCACTCACCCCACTGGCGTACGACAACTCAGCGTCGCGGCCCGGGTGGTTGGCACACTGTGCGACATGGAAGACGGCCGGCAGCGTGGTGACTCGGCAGACCTGCTGCTGCCGCTGTGGCGCGCGCTGGTGGTCTTCCGGGTGACCACCTGGCTGTTCGCGTGCTTCGGCGTGTGGAGCATCTGGGACGGCATCAAGCGGCCCTCCGGCGCTGTGCTGCAACTGGCGATCATGGGCGTCTGGACCGTGATCGCGTCGATCGGCTACAGCCGCCACTGGGGCCGTCGCAACACCCGCCTGGCCTTCGCCGACCTGATCGTCACCGTCGGCTGCATGTACGCCACCCTGCTCGCCCAGCCCCTGCAGGACATCCGCGGCGGCGCCTCCGTGCTGACCAACGTGTGGGCGGCCGGCCCGGTGATCGCGCTCGCGATCTCGCGAGGCCGTGACGGCGGACTGCTCGGCGCGGCAACCATCAGCCTCGCCCTGCTCTCGCTCCGCGGCGTGGACAACGCAGCGAAGATCCTCAGCAACGTGCAGCTGCTCCTGGTCGCTGGCCTCGTCGTCGGGTACGCCGCGACCACGATGCGCCGCGCCAACGTCAGACTCCGTGAAGCGATCGCAGCGGAGAGCGCGACCGCTGAACGACTGAGACTGGGCAGGTCGATCCACGACGGAGTACTGCAGGTGCTCGCCCAGGTCCAGCGACGTGGCAACGCGATCGGTGGTGAGGCGGTCGAACTTGCCGGGCTCGCCGCCGAGCAGGAGGTCGCATTGCGCGCCCTGATGGCCTCCCGCCCCTCGACCGGTGGCGGCGGCCGGCTGGACGTCTGCACCCTGTTGTTGCCGCTAGCCACGACTCGCGTGGACATCGTTCTCCCCGCCGAGCCGGTGTTGCTGCCGGCAAACATCGCGACCGAACTGGTTGCCGCGGTCAAGGAGGCATTGAGTAACGTGGCCAAGCATGCCGGGGCATCGGCAAGGTCGTGGGTGGTCGTGGAGGACCTGGGTGACGAGGTGCTGCTATCGGTCCGCGACGATGGTCGTGGCACGACACCCGACCGGTTCGATCAGGCCCGGTCGGACGGGCACCTGGGCGTCAGCCAGTCGATTCGCGGCCGGATCACCGATCTCGGCGGTGACGTCACGGTCCGGACCGCGCCAGGCGAGGGAACCGAGTGGGAGCTGAAGGTGAGCAAGACATGACGATCCGGGTGATGATCGTGGACGACCACCCGATGTGGCGGGAGGGAGTCGCCCGCGACCTCGAGAGCCGCGGGTACGACGTCTGCGCGACCGCCTCGGATGTTGCCGGTGGCATCAAGATCGCCCTGGCGACCCAGCCGGACGTGGTGGTGATGGACCTGCAGCTCGGCGACGGCTCGGGCGTCGACGCCACCCGGGAGATCACCGCGGCTCTGCCCGACACCCGGGTGCTGGTGTTGTCGGCCAGCGCCGAGCAGAGCGACGTACTGGCTGCTGTGAAGAACGGGGCATCCGGCTATCTGGTGAAGTCGGCGTCACTGGATGAGTTCGACGACGCAGTACGGCGTACTGCCGAGGGCGACGCCGTCTTCAGTGCGGGGCTCGCCGGGTTGCTGCTGGGGGAGTACCGCCGGCTAGGGGCTGGTCCGGAGGTCCCGCACCTGACAGAGCGAGAGACGGACGTACTACGGCTCGTGGCGCGCGGGTTGACGGCCAGGCAGATCGCCACGCGGCTCGTGCTGTCCCACCGGACCGTGGAGAACCACGTGGGCAACACCCTGCGGAAGCTGCAGCTCCACAACCGCGCCGAGCTGGTCCGCTACGCCATAGAGCACGGGATCGACTCCGAGGACGCCTGAGCCACAGCACCGCCGTACCGGCTCGGCGGAGACCGGTACGGCGGCTGCGTGGGGGTCTAGAGGCCGTTGGAGAACAGCAGGCGGTTCACCGTGCCGCCGGTGGTACCGCCGCTGACCACGTTCGGGGTTGAGTTGGTCTCGATGTACGTCTTGACCGTGGCCGGCGTCGCCGACGGGCTCGTCTGCAGGTAGAGCGCAGCCACACCAGCGACATGCGGCGTCGCCATGGACGTGCCGTTGTAGGAACCGGTGGTGTTACCGGGCAGCGTGGAGACGATGGCCGAGCCCGGCGCGTAGACGTCCACGCAGGCGCCCGTGCTCGAGTAGGACGCTCGTGCGTCGGTCGAGGTGGTCGCCGCTGTCACCAGGGCGGTCTCGATCTTGCGCGGCAGCCGGTCGCACGAGTTGCCCCCGGTGTTGCCGGCCGAAGCGGCCAGGAAGACGCCGGAGTTGATCATGGCGCGCAGCGAGTTCTCCAGCGTCGTGTTGGGGTTGAAGTTCCACGACGCGTTGGCCACGGCCGGCTTGACCGCGTTCCGGGTCACCCAGTCGACGGCAGCGATCGCAGCGGACGCACCGCCGCCGCCGCAGTCCAGCCACTTCACACCGTGCAGCCGCACGCTCTTGGCGATGCCGTAAGAGGTGGAGCCGATCGTGCCGGCCACGTGCGTGCCGTGCCCGTTGCAGTCGGTGTTGTTCGAGTCGATGCCGTTGAAGTCGAAGGTGGCCCGGCCGCCGAAGTTCGGGTGGCTCGGGTCGACGCCGCTGTCGATGATGTAGGCGTTCACGCCGGAGCCGGTCCGTGTGTAGGTGAAGGAGTTCGACAGCGGCAGGTTGCGCTGGTCGATCCGGTCGATGCCCCACGACGGCGGGTTCGGCTGGGTGGTGTCAGCCGCGTTCTCGACGTAGACGTCCTGCGAGATCGCGATCACGTCGGGGCTCTTCTGCAGCTCGGCCAACTGGGCAGCGGTGAGCTTGGCGCTGAACCCGTTCACCGCGGTACTGAACGTCCGCTGCGGCGCGACGCCGAGCGAGCTCTTCAGCCGCACGCCCTTCTTCAGCTCGACGATGTAGGTGTCCTTCACCGCGGTCACGCCACGCTCGGCGGGAGCGGGCTGCACCAGGATGATCCTGCCACCGGGTTCCGGTGACGGGGCTGCGTGGGCGTTGGTGGCAAGGGTCAGGGCGATCGCTGGCACGATGGCGGCGGCCAGGGTCAGGCGGATGCGACGACGCACGGTTCCTCCTCAGGGAACTCATCACCCACCGGGGCGGAGGGGTGATCACACTCGGTCCGCGGTCGACTACGGACCGAGTTGCAGTGAAGTTAGGGCCTCCTCACCTGACGCGTCAATCAGTTCCGCTGCGCACTGATGCCATGGCACAGCGCTGCCGCCGCCAACCCACCTGATCATTCGCCCCCTTTTCACCCCTTTTCGACAGTCCTGCGCCTGTCCCCGGCCGAAGGGTGAAAAGGGGGCGAATGATCAGGGATGAAGGGGAGGTTGCGTTCGTTCGTACACTGAGCGTTCCGCGCGGGGTGGCCCACCCTGTGTGATCTGCTCTGTGTCACGACACCCGCACAGCGGGTGCCCACCTCCGGAGGCTTTCTGTGAACCGGTCGTCCCTGGTCCGCGCGTTGTTCGCGTTCCTAGCCCTGGCCGCCTCGACGTACGTCGTACTGACCGCCCGGCCGGAGCTCGGCCTGGACCTGCGCGGCGGGACGCAGATCGTGCTGGAGGCGAGCGACTCGCCCACGGTGAAGGCGAACAAGGAGACCACCGACAAGGCGCTCGAGGTACTCCGGCGCCGGATCGACGCGCTCGGGGTCAGCGAACCGAGCGTGACCCGGCAGGGCGAGCGCCGGATCATCGTCGAGTTGCCGGGCGTGCAGGATCCTCGCGAGGCCGCCGCCGTGATCGGCAAGACGGCACAGCTCACCTTCCACCAGGTGCTCGACCAGGTCGCCGCGAAGCCTGCGAAGCCCGCAGCCGGCGAGGTGTACCTGCCCAGCGACGACGGCGCCGGAGTACTGCGCATGGCCAAGCCGGCGATGACCGGTGAGCTGGTCAGCGGAGCCCAGGGCCGGATCGATCCCGCCCAGATCGCGCAGGGCTGGTTCGTCCAGATGGACTTCAAGGGCGACGGCGGGAAGATCTGGGCCGACATCACCGGCAAGGCAGCCTGCGAGCAGGTCGGCGCGCCGCAGCGCCGGGTCGCGATCGTGCTTGACAACGAGGTGATCACCTCGCCACAGGTCGACCCGAACGGCGGCACCCAACTCTGCAACCGCGGCATTTCCGGTGGGCAGAGCACCATCACCGGAAGCTTCACCGAGGACGGGGCCAAGGATCTTGCCGCGCTGATCTCGGGCGGCGCCCTGCCGTTGCCGGTCGACGTGATCGACCAGCGCACGGTCGGGCCGTCGCTCGGTAAGGACGCGATCCAGGCGAGCGCGATGGCGGGCATCATCGGCGTCGGGCTGACCGCACTCTTCATCATCTTCGTGTACCGGCTGGTCGGTCTGATGGCCGTGCTGGGCCTGATCGCCTACGCAGGCATGTCGTACGCCGTCCTGACCCTGATCGGCGCAACCCTGACTCTGCCTGGCCTGGCTGGTTTCGTGCTGGCCATCGGTATGGCGGTGGACGCGAACGTGCTCGTGTTCGAACGAGCCCGTGAGGACTACATCGGAGGCAGGACCGACGGGCTCCGCAGATCGTTGCGCAGCGGATTCCGGAACGCACTGTCGGCCATCGCGGACTCAAACGTCACCACACTGCTCGCGGCCGGACTGCTGTTCTTCCTCGCTGCTGGACCCGTTCGTGGATTCGGTGTGACGCTGAGCATCGGCGTGATCGCCTCGATGCTGTCGGCGCTCGTCATCACTCGGGTGTTCGCGGAGTTCCTTGTCTCCCGCAAGTTCGTGCTGAACCGGCCGGAGATCAGTGGGATCGCCGGGCACGGCCGGGTGCGCACCTGGCTCGAGGCGAAGCGTCCCGCGCTGATGAAGCACAGCCGTCGCTGGCTGGTCATCACCGCGATCGCGGTCGTCGTGAGCGTCGCCGGGGTGGCGGTCCGCGGCCTGAACCTCGGGATCGAGTTCACCGGCGGCCGGCTGCTCGAGGTGAGTACTGCACAGCAGATCACCCCGGACCAGGCCCGCGCGGCCGTGGCTGAGGCGGGCTACCCGAACGCGGTGGTCCAGTCCTCCGGCACCGACGACATCACCGTCCGGACCGGCACGATCAGCGACGACGAGGCGGAGAAGATCCGCGAGTCGATCTCCCGGATCGGCGGCGGTACCGAGCTGGTCCGGAACGAGAGCATCGGCCCGTCGCTCGGCAACGAACTCCGCAACAAGGCGCTGATCGCGCTAGGGGTCGCGCTGCTGGCCCAGCTGGCCTATCTGGCCGTGCGCTTCCGCTGGACCTTCGGTGCGGGCGCCGTACTGGCCCTGCTGCAGAACGTCGCGGTGGTGGTCGGCGTGTTCGCATGGACCGGCAAACCGATCGACGGCATCTTCCTCGCGGCGATGCTGACGATCATCGGTTACACCGTGAACGACTCTGTCGTCGTCTTCGACCGGATCAGGGAGACCCGCAACGCCCGGT
>NZ_DASRXP010000425.1:0-33581 GCF_035687465.1 Kribbella sp. | reverse complement strand
CGGGCGATCCGGCCGGGCCAGCCGGGGAAGATGATCGGGACCTTGTCCAGGCCGCCCGCGCTGGTCGAGCACAGGCCGACCCCGATGACGCGGTCGCCGAACAGTTCGGGATGCTGCCCGGCCAGCGCCATGATCGACATGCCGCCCATCGAGTGCCCGATCAGGATCACCGGCCCGGTCGGCGCGAACTCCTGCAGGATCCCGTACAGGTCGCGGCCGAGCTGCTCGATCGTGACGCCCTCCTTGGGCGACCGGCCGGACCGGCCGTGCGACCGCTGGTCGTAGAACACCATCGTGCCGATCCCGGCCAGGTCGCGGCGCTCGAAGTGCCAGCAGTCCATGTTCAGCCCGTAGCCGTGGGCAAAGATCAAGGTGAGATCGCCCGGGACCTCGGGTGCCTTGCGCCGCAGCCTTCGCTTGGGCGCTTCCGGTGGACGGCGAGAGCGCTTCAGCTCGTCGACCTCCACATACAGCTCGACGCCGTCGTCGGCGGTGAACACATGGGGCGTCCCGCGCAACGATCCGAACGGCTCGGCCTCGAGTTGGGCGCGCTGTCCGGAGCGGCGGCCGATGACTTGGCGTTCCACCGCGACGCCGGCGGCCGCCCCTGCGGCGAGCACTCCGACCGCGGCGCCGATCAGACCGGCGGTGCGTCCTGCCTTGGACATCAGCCGGTCACCTCCTCGCTGTCGACGTACCTGCGCGGCACCCGGGATCCGAGCCGGGTGACGATCTCATAGTTGATGGTCTGTGCCGCATCCGCCCAGTCGTCGGCGGTCGGCTCGCCGTTGTCGCCAGGCCCGAACAGGACGACCTCGTCACCGGCTTCGGCGGAGCCGTCCTCCAGGTTGACCACGCACTGATCCATACAGATCCGGCCGACGACGGTACGCCGCTCGCCGCGGACCTGGACCGGCGCACCGTTCGACGCGTGCCGCGGCAGACCATCGCCGTACCCGAGCGGGATCAAGCCGAGGGTCGAAGGTGCGGGGGCTGTCCAGGTCAGCCCGTACGAGACTCCCGCGCCGGCCGGGACCCGCTTCACCATCGCGAGCCGGGCCCGCAAAGTCATTGCCGGACGCAACCCCAGCTCGGCCGACGGCAACGCGTGCCCGAACGGCGAGAGCCCGTACGTCGCGATGCCGGGCCGCACCAGATCGAAATGCGTCTCGGGCAGCGCCAGCGTCCCACCGGAATTGGCCAGGTGGCGCATCGGCGGATCGACGCCGAGCGACTCCGCGACCTCGATGGCCGACAGGAACGTGGCCACCTGCGCCTCGTTGATCGGGCTCTTCGGCTCGTCCGACGAGGCCAGGTGGGACCAGATACCGGTGATCTCGATCCGCCCGGACTTCTCCTCGGCGAGCGCTGCCCGCAGCAGGGTCGGCCACTCCTCCGGTACTGCGCCGCCGCGGCTCATGCCGGTGTCGATCTTCAGGTGCACTCGCGCCGGGCGGTCCTCGACCCCGGCGGCGATCTCGTCGATCTCCCAGGGCGCACCCGCGGACAGGTCGATGCCTTCGGCAATGGCCTGTTCGAGCGGCTCACCGGGAGTGGTCAGCCAGCAGAAGATCGGGCCGTTGTCCCCGGCGGCCCGCAGCGCGAGCGCCTCTTCCAGCACAGCCGCGCCGATCCAGTCCGCGCCCGCCTGCCGCGCGGCCCGCGCGACCGGCACCATCCCGTGGCCGTAGCCGTCGGCCTTCACCACAGTCATCAGCTGCGCCGAAGCCAGCCGCGAACGCAGCGTAGCCACGTTGTGACGGATCGCGGCGAGGTCCACCACCGCTTCAGCACGGACCATCGAAGGCTCCCGGGACTCAGACATAGCCCCTCCAGTGTCCTGCATCGGCGGTGACGCCGGTGACGGTGGTGTCCGGTCAGGGCCTTCAGGCGGCGTCGATCAGCGCCGGCAGGGCGCTCATCTCGCGGAAGACGGCGTCCGCCGAGGCCAGCTTCTCCGGCGCGGTCATGGCGGCGAAACCGAACACCTTCATTCCGGCCGCGTTGGCCGCGGCGACGCCGAGCGGGCTGTCCTCGACCACGACACAGTCGGCCGGCTTCACGCCCATCGTGCTCGCCGCGTGCAGGAAGAGGTCCGGCGCGGGTTTGCCGTGCCGGACATCCTCGGAGCTGAAGATCCGCCCCTCGAAGCGATCCCAGAACCCGACCGCTGTGAGCGCAGTGTGGATCCGTTTGTGGGTGCCGGAGGAGGCCAGACAGTACGCCGTACCGGCGGCGTCGAGGTGGTCCAGCACGTCACGGACTCCTGGTACCGGCTGGAGCTGCGCGAAGCCGTCGAACAACCGCTGGTGGTATCGATCCTCCAGGTCGGCCGGCAACGGCGACCCGAGCTGCGCCTCCGCCTTCTCCCGCATCGACACCATGCTGCCGCCCATGAAGTCCCGGACCGCCTGCTCGAAGGTGTACGGCAGTCCCGCCTCCGTGAGCAGCTCGGCCAGGATCGTGTTGGCCAACCTCTCGGAGTCCACCAGTACGCCGTCGTTGTCGAAGATCACCAGGTCGGTCACCCCTGAACCCTACGCAACGCCTCAGCTCTCAGTGATGGCGAAGTCCGTGAAGTTGAACCGCTGCGGGGTGTTGTTGGTGTCGCAGACCTCCACGCCGAAATCGACCTGCCAGGTGGTCGAGTTGGCCGGGATCCACTTCCTGGCCTCGAGATCCTTGAAGAACAGCTGCAACGGCATGGTGCCGGACAGCTGAGGTGTCACCGAGACATAGGTGAAGATGCCGCCCGGGGTGGTCGCTCCACCCGACTTCCAGACCTCGTACTCGTGCCCGCCGACAGTCGTCCGGCCGACCTGATCGCCGGCGGGCCGCTGGTTGAAGTTCTCGGTCCAGATCATCAACTCGTTGTCGAAGTCCTTGTTGATCCAGATGTCGAACGCGACGTTGTAGATGCAGCCGTCGCAGCGTGGTGAGTCGGCGGCGAACTTTGCGGACTGGATGGTCGACAACGGCTTGTCGCTGTAGTCCTTGTGGACGTTGGGATAAGCCCGGACAGCAGTGCCGTCGGGCTGGGTGGCGACCTCGTACCAGTTGTCGAAGTTGCAGACGCCCAGGGTGTAGGTGCCGTTCTCGTTGTTCCACATGTTGTTGTGCACGTAGTAGGCGCCGTACGAGCGACCGTCACCCTCGTTGTTCGTCGAGGTGGTGGTGAACGACGGATTGGTGCAGCTCTCGACCTGGCTCGTCCCGCCGGGCTGGTCAGCAGCCGCCGCTGTCACCGCGTTCGGGCTGTCCTGGGTGGCGTAGAAGACGGCCGAGCCGGCAACCACGGCGGTGACGGCTATCAGGACCGCGATCACACGGCGTCGGGTAGATCCGGTCAAGCTGGGCATGAAAGTTCCTCGGTTGATCGAAGGGTCACTTTCTGCTCGCCCCAGCGTCGGAAAGTGACCCATAGTTTCTCACCCTGTCCCCGGGAAGGCGGGTCAGAAACGCAACTGCAACGCGATGGCGATCAACGGCGTCCGGACCAGCCAGGCCCATCGTGGCCTGGCTGGTCCGACCGGGTCAGCTTTCGGTGATGGCGAAGTCCGTGAAGTTGAAGCGCTGCGGGGTGTTGTTGGTGTCGCAGATCTCCACGCCGTAGTCGACCTGCCAGGTGGTGGAATTGGCCGGGATCCACTTCCTGGCCTCGAGATCCTTGAAGAACAGTTGCAGCGGCATGGTGCCGGAGAGCTGGGGGGTCACCGAGAGGTAGGTGAAGACGCCGCCGGGGCTGGTGGCTCCACCTGACTTCCAGACCTGGTACTCGTGGCCGCCGATGGTCGTGGTGCCGACCTGTGAACCGGCGGGCCGCTGGTTGTGGTTCTCGGTCCAGATCATCAGCTCGTTGTCGAAGTCGTTGTTGATCCAGATGTCGAAGGCGACGTTGTAGATGCAGCCGGCGCAGCGCGGCGAGTTGGCGGCGAACCTGGCCGACTGGATCTGCGACAGCGGCTTGTCGTTGTAGTCCTTGTGGACGTTGGGGTAGGCCCGGACAGCAGTGCCGTCGGGCTGGGTGGCGACCTCGTACCAGTTGTCGAAGTTGCAGACGCCCATGGTGTAGGTGCCGTTGGAGTTGTTCCACATGTTGTTGTGGACGTAGTAGGCGCCGTACGAACGTCCGTCACCCTGGTTGTTGGTCGAGGTGGTGGTGAAGGACGGGTTGGTGCAGCTCTTGACCGGGCTCGCGGTGTTCGTGGGAGTCGGCGTGCTGGTCGGTGGGGTCGTGCTGGGGGTGGTCGTGCTCGGAGTGGTCGTACTCGGAGTGGTCGTACTCGGAGTGGTGGTGCTGGGCGTGGTGGTCGGCGTCACGGTAGGCGGAGAGGTAGGCGCGGGAGCGTCCGTCCCGAAGTCGTAGTGCACGGAGAACCGCACACTCCGGCCGGCCGGGTACCTGCTCCCGTCGGGCCGTACCACCTTGAGCCGGTAGGTCTTGTCGTTGGTGAGGCTGGGATCGATCGACAGGATCGACGAACCCGAGCCCATCGCCACGATGCTGGAGGGCTTCTTGGCGAAGTGGTGAGCCTGGGTACAGCCGGAGTTGGCATCCAGCACGCAGGTCTCGACCCGTCCCGTGCCGCTTGGCTCTTCAGCAGCCGCGGGCGCCGCGACCACTGCGGACGGGCTGTCCTGGGTGGCGTAGACGGCGGCCGATCCGGCGATCACTGCGCCGAAGGCGAGAAGGATCGCGGTGACGCGGCGGCGGGTAGGTCCGGTGGAGCTAGGCATGCAAATTCCTCGTCTGGTAGACGGGTCCACCTTCTGCTAACCCCAGCGCCTGAACGTGGCCCTCAGTTATCACTCTCTGAGTCCCCAGAAGGGCCTGGACGATGATGGCCGGCATCGGGCTGATGCCGGATCTCGTCGAGGCAGACCGGGCACGGAGTACCTCGGCCATGAAGTGCGCGCGGTGAAGCCGGGCCCGACGTTACCCCAAAGATGCAGAACCGTTATCTTTCCGAATCCGATCAAACCGGAACTTTACGTAGGGACCGCCAAGAGCTACTGGGGCAACGCGGGGGTCGCCGGACCGCCAGGCGATCTGATGCTTCAGGCCACCTTGCTCAGGGCGTCGGCGAGCTCCTGCCAGAACGTGCCACCGATGGCTTCGCCCACCAGCGGCAGCATCAGAATGAGGTTGCTGACTCCGAACCGGCGCCTGATGGACGGGTCCACCGGCCACGTCGGGCTGTGCAAGATGAGCTGGTAGTCCTCGGACAGATCCGAGATCTCATCCTTCAGGCTCTGCCGGTCCGCCGGCACCTTGGTCTCGCGAAGCCTTGCTCGCAGCTCGGCGATATCGCTGGAGAGGCGGTCTGCCTGCGCGGTGAACTGCCGCTTCTGCGCGCGCATAGTCGCGTGAATGGATCGCATCGGCAGCAGGAAGGCCAGCACCTCCACCACGATCGCAACGACCAGCAGGCCGACATACGTGGACCGCCACTCGTCGAGGCCGGCTACCGGGATGAACCACCACCACGCGGCGAGATAGAGCGCGGGGACGCTCGCGCTGAGCGACTGGTACAGGAAGAAGTCACCCACCGGCTTGAGCCCACCCGCGCCGTCGGCATGTCCAGGCATGACGCGCACAACGGCGCGGCCCTCGCGGGTGAGCGTCGACCAGAACGACCCGTAGGCGACCATGCGCCCGATCCGGTCGCCGGCCACCCAGCCCCCGATGACCTCGAACAGAACTACCCAAAGCGAGTAGCGGGAACCACTTGGGCCCAGCAGGACCACGATCCATGCGATCAGGAGGATCGCGGCGATGGCGATGCTGCCGAGCCGGCTCCACTTGCGCGTCTGGTGATCGAGCTCGGTCTCGAAGCGCGCCCGCCGGCCGGTCGGCAGTTCGACGACGCGGCGATCGAGCAGGCGTTGGAGCGCCTCATCTAGACGTGTCCGGAGGCCGCGAGTCAGCTCTATCCCGACGAGGAGGGCCAGTACCCCGGTCAGGAACATCGCATTCCCATCCTGGGCGAAGGCCCGCCCGAACACGACCTGGCCGGCCAGGAACATGCCGAGCAACACCCACAGCAGCAGCCGGTCCAGCTCCAGCCGGCCGATCTTGAGGCCGTACCCACCGGCCGTAGCCGCCAGCCCGATGATGAGCAGCGCCAACCCACCGGTCATTGCCCACCTCAAGGGCTGGTCCTGCTGGACCTCCCACCCGACCGCGACAACTGCCAGCACACAACTCGGCAGCGCCCACCACCGCGGCACTCGGCCGATCCCCTCAGCCGCTGTGGTCATGGCTCCAACGATCTTCCGGCTATTGCCGGGGCGCAACAGGATTTGGCGCGTCGCCGGAAGTGGTGGCGATCGGTGCAACGCGGGAGCCGGTGGTGGCGTCCGTAGGGGTGTGAGGACACGGATGGTGGCTGTGGTCGTTGCCGGGCTGGTGTTGCCGTTGGCCGGGTGCGGCGACGAGTCGGGCGGCGGCGGTGCTGCGGACCCGCTGAAGGGGAAGTCGTACCTGTCCGTGTCGGTGACGGAGGGTGGGAAACCTAAGCAGTTGGCGCCGAACACCCGGGTGCGGTTGCAGTTCATGGATGACGGGCGGCTGCTCGCGGACGCCGGGTGCAACACCATGGGCGGCAAGGTGTCCACCGGCAGCGGACAGCTGACAGTGGAGGACGGACTCGCCGTCACAGATCTCGGCTGTGACCCGCCGCGGCACGCTCAGGACGACTGGCTGGTCAAGCTCCTGCAGAACAAGCCCGCCTGGAAGCTTGAGCAGAACAAACTCGACGTGACCACGGCCGACACCGTGCTCGTCCTGCAGGATCGCGACACCGCCGAGCCAGATCTCGTACTGGACGGGACAAGGTGGTCACTCGAGACCGTCATCTCCGGCGAAACCGCCTCCCACTCGATCGGATCGGAGAAGGCCCACCTGACGATCAGCGGTGAGCGGATCACCGGTTCGACGGGATGCAACGACCTGCAGGGCATCGTGGCTCGCACCGACGACACGTTGACCTTCGGTGAGCTCGGTACGACGCGGAGAGCCTGCGCAGGTGACGCAGCTGCGCTGGAGAAGGCGGTGCTGGGTGTACTGAACGGCGAGGTCAGCTACAGCATCGACTCGAACCGGCTGAAGCTGCGCGCAGCCGACGGCTCCGGCCTCGACCTGACCGGAGCCCGCTGAAGCAGCACTAGCGGTTCAGGCGGAGGTCGAAGGCCTGGACCTCGTTGGCGAGGGTTTCGAAGGAGAGTTGGACGCGGCCGTTGGCGAGCAGCCGCGCTCTCTCGGCGGCCGTGAGCGGGATGGACAGATGCTGAACTCCCCGAGTGATCGGCTGGACTGCCTGCTTCACCACATGGCCGCTCATGTCGGGCGACCAAGCCGGGATGCCGCCGTCCGTGACCGCGCACGGCGTCAGCCCGTAGTCCGGCGCCGGATCAGCCGCCGGTGAGCAACTGGTCGTGTAGACCGGGATCGCTCCGAGTTCACCCGTCGTCAGGAACACCCGTGCCGTGCCGGAACCGCTCGACTGCGTGTACAGGTCGAACGACTCGCGCCCCAATCCGGCGTACAGGACTCGCAAGTTCTTCGTGGGCGTGCGGCCGGAGATCGGGACGCGGTTGCGGGCCGACTGGGCGATCGTCTGCGGTGAGAGGGCACCGTTGAGGTTCGGGTTCGAGACGTCAGGCGGCGTCGGCGTGGTGGGCCGGTCCGCCGGCGGCGTGTAGCCGGGCAGAGTCGCCAGACCCCAGCGGTACGGATCGGACTGGACGGAGCCGAGCGCGGACCAGCCGAGCCGGGTGCTGTTGTCGATATGTCGCAGGGTCGTGGTCCCGGCGGCCGAGGTGTCGTCGTTGTCGTAGGGCGTGATGTTCAAGCCGAGGTTGGCGGGATCCACCGCTGCGGGCAGCACCGCGAGCGGAATCTTCACCTCGATGTCGTAGCCGCCACCCGCGTAGGCATGCGGGGTCGTGGTCTCGTTGCTGCCCACCCAGGTCGCGGTGGAGGCAACCTGGACGCCGGGCGCATTGCCGGTGTCGAGTGATCCGCTGGAGTACCCCTGCTTGTTGTCCGCGTCACGGGACCAGCAAGGCCCGTTCCCGTTGCCGTTGCTGAACGGGAAGATCCCCAGCTTGAAGGTGTTCGCGGTGTCCTTGAGCACCTGCGAGGCGGTCCCCCGCGGATCGAGCAGGATCTCCACGGAGTCGGCCTGCCAATGCCCGACGCACTCCTGCGGCGTCACCGCGTACGACTGGTAGTCGTCGCGCACGTGGATGAAGAAGTACAGCGCGTCCTCGGACCACGTCACCCGCGCCGTACTGCCTTCACCGGTGGCGGAGACCCCGCAGTCGTCCGTACCGGTGCAGGTGGTCGCGCCCTGCCAGATCCGGCCGAGATCCAGCATCGGGCCCGAGTACTCACCCGCGGCCGCGGTGCCGTCGACCGTCGGCGCTGCCGTCGCCTTGGGGATCGCGGTCGTCGGGACGAGCGACAGCGTAAGCGTCTCGTTGCCGGAGCCGCCGTTGTACGTCGTCGTGATGGGGATGGACACGTTCTGCATCACAGGCAGCGAGGCATCGGTGTTCGTGACGGTGAAGGTGACTGTTGTCTCCGCACCCGGCGCCAGGGCCGAGTACGCCTTCGACGTCGCGTCCGCGGTGAAGTCGGCCGGCAGAGCGAGTGAGACCGCCCCGCTCTGCGGTTGGCTGGACCAGTTGTGCACGATCACAGGTACCTCGATGGTCCGGCCGACGCCCATCGACTGGATCGCGCCGGAACGGCCGAGCCGGGCGGCTTGCGGGGCCACGGTCGCCAGCCATTCGTCGTACTCGAGCCAGTTGCCCCAGCGCGCAAACCGTCCCTCGACCGGAGACACGATCCGTACGACGTTGTCGGTGTAGCCCGACTTGTTCCCCGTGGTGTAGCGGGCCGCGATCTTCGCGTTCTGGTTCACCGTCGCATCGCCGGCCGGGGTCACGGTGAAGGTGGCAGTCGTCTCCGCGTCGCGTCCGACCTGCCCGACTGGCTTCGGCCCGTCCACGGTCCACCCGACCGGCACCGTCAGCCTGACGTTGCCAGGGGCAAGCTTCCCGCCGCCCGAGCGGAGATGGACGGTCGCCTGGAACGGCGTCCCCGCGACGTTGGAGAACCGGTCGAAGGTCAGGTACTGCAGAGTGCCCGCGGGCAGACCGCCGGGATCGGCCTTGGTGGCTCCGAACAGGATCGCCCCGTCGAGCCCCGCCTTCGGATTGACCGAGCCGTCCTCGAGGACATTCGGCTGGAACGGGACGAACGACTGCGTCATGCCGAACCGCGGGCAAGCCGGAGCCGAGGTCCCCTTGAACATCACCCTGCTCTGGGTCGGGTACGCCGCTCGCCCTTCGTCGGCGACCTGTTGCCACGACTTCGCCGTACCGGCTGGTTGGCCTTGCAGGTTTCCCGCCGGCCACCTGTACGGCGAGTCGTACCCGGTCCAGACGCCTACCACTGGGTCGAGGCCTGTCGGGGCGAAGCCAGTGGTGCAGTTCGCCGCTGTGGTGGTTCCACCCGTGCCTGCTGTGCTGCCGCCCGAGAACACCTTCTTCACCTGCCAGGTGCTGAGCGCATCCGGGCCACGGAGCTGCTCAGGGAACTTCGTCGGGTCGGCGGCCGCAAGCACGCCCTCCCAGATCAGCCGACCCGCTTGCTGGTGGTTGCCGTGTCCGGCAGCCAGCGTCGGGGTGAAGCCGATGTAGATCTCGGGCTGGGTCGTGCGGATCACCCGGGTGACGCGCCGCAGGGTCTCCTCGGAATCCCAGAAGTACTGCGTGAGCGGCGCGCTCTGGTTGTAGAAGAAGTCGATCCGGTCGAGGTTGAAGATGTCGATCGTGCCGGACCGGTAGTGCGCGACCCGGTCCTCGTTCTCCCGCCGCAGACCGAGGTCCGGCCCCAGCTCGGTGCCGACCGCGTTGCCGCCGCCCTCACCGCGAGTCACCATGATCACGCCGCACTTCACGCCGTACCGGTCGTGCCAGACCCCGCACGGCCCGATGATGCTGGTGTCGTCGTCCGGGTGCGCCCACTCCCCCATCACGTCGATCTTGGTCGCCCGATCCGCCACATACGGCTTGGCAGCGGAGTCAGCGGCCGGTGGGGTCGCGTGGGCTGGGAACGCGGCGGTGGTGAGAAGGGCGGCAACGAGCAGGGCGGACAGCGACTTCATGTGCGGACTCCTAGGGCGGCGGAGGCACTCCTACCACCGTCCTACCCAGCAATGTCCTCATCCCGCAACAGCTGCCGCGTGGCTTCGGCCACCTTGGCCGCGACCTGCATCGCGGTGACCGGTCCTTCGGCGGCGGCGAGGTTCGCGGCGGCCGCGTGAAGGTAGGCGCCGACAGCTCCCGCGTCGACCTCGTCCAGACCGGCCGCGACCAAGGCTCCGCAGAGACCCGCAAGGACGTCGCCTGAACCCGCGGTGGCGAGCCAGGGGGTAGCCATCGGGTTCACGTAAACCGTGTCGCCGTCGGCAGCAGCGACGATGGTCGTCGCTCCCTTCAGCAGCACCTGGACCTGCGTTTCCTGCGCGGTACGCAAGGCATAGTGCAGCCGCCGGGCCTCGATCTCCTTGCGGGGGACACCGATCATCGAGCTGAGCTCGCCGGCGTGGGGCGTGATCAACACCCGGCCGGCCAGAGCGGTGTCGAGCATCGAGATGGCGCCGGCATCGACGACGACAGGCAACTCCTGCTGCTGGGTGACGCGCGCGATCAGGTCCTCTTCCCCGCTGCCTTCGGCCAGCCCTGAGCCAACCGCCCAGGCCTGCACTCGGCCTTCGCCGACGACCACCTCCGGGTGCACCGCGAGAACCGCGTCGGCCACCGGCTGGGGACCGACATAGCGGAGCATGCCGATCGGGCCGGCGAGAGCTCCAGTGGTCGCGATGACAGCAGCGCCCGGATATTGAGAGGAGCCGGCTATCAAGCCGAGAACACCACGGGCGTACTTGTCGGACTCACCATGCGGAACGGGATACAGCGCGCGGACATCGGCCGCCTGCAGCGACCGGACCACAGCCCGTGGCAGGTCCAGGCCGATGTCGATGAGGTGGACCGGACCGCACGCAGTGGCTGCCGGGTCGATCAGGTGACAAATCTTGTGGGTGCCGAAGGTGACGGTGAGTGCGGCCTTGACGTGCTCGGCCGGTGTCTCGCCGGTGTCGACGTCGACGCCGGACGGCATGTCGACGGCGACGATGGGGACGTTGTGGTCCGCGGCGATCTTGACGGCGGCTGCCGCGTCCGGCCTGAGGCCGGGACGTCCTCCGATGCCGACGATGCCGTCGACGACCACGTCCGCGGTGGGGATCGCGTCGGTCGAGCCGATGCGGCCGCCTGCTGCCTGGAGAGCGGCGAGGCCGTCGGGATGGGCCTTGTCCGACAGCAGAATCGCAGTGACCTTGGCGCCGCGACGGGCCAGCTTCTCGCCGGCGTACAGGGCGTCGCCGCCGTTGTCGCCCGAACCGATCAACAGCACCACGCGAGCGCCGTACGTGAAGGTCAGGAAGTTGCTGATGGCAACGGCGAGGCCGGTGGCGGCGCGTTGCATCAGGGTGCCTGCAGGGAGCCTGGCCATCAGCTCGGCCTCGGCGGCCCGGACCTGTTCGACGGTGTGGGCGTAGCGCATCTCAACCCTCCAGGACGACGACCGCCGACGCGATGCCGGCGTCGTGACTCAGGGACAGGTGCAGGCTCTGCACGCCCAGCTCGGACGCCTTGGCCGCGACGGTGCCGGTGATCTCCAGCCACGGGCGGCCGGTGTCGTCCGTCAGCACCTCCGCGTCGTGCCACTTCATCCCCGCGGGCGCGCCGAGTGCCTTGGCGAGCGCCTCCTTGGCGGCGAACCGGGCCGCGAGCGAGGCCGGTGGCTTCTTCGCCTCCGTCGGGGTGAAGACCCGGTCCCGCAGTCCCGGGGTCCGTTCCAGGGTCTTCATGAAGCGTTCGACGTCGACCACGTCGATGCCCACGCCGACGATCATCGGGCTTTCGGTGTGACAACTGCCACACCCGCAGAGTCGTTGCCGCACATGCCGGTCAGCGTAGCCCGCTGAGGTGTGGGAAGAATGGGCCCCATGCTGCAGCCGCCGCGGGAGGTGACTCCCTACACCGAGCTGGATCGTGCCGCCTGGGCGAAACTGGCCGAGACGACCGAGTCCCCGCTGACGGCTGAGGAGATCGAGCGGCTGCGCGGTCTCGGCGACGAGGTCGACATGGACGAGGTCCGCGAGGTCTACCTGCCGCTCTCGCGGATCCTGTCACTCTATGTGAGGCACGCCCGGGCGCTGCACTCCGACACCGAGGCCTTCCTGGGCCAGCCGGCCGCCACCCGGACGCCGTTCGTGATCGGTATCGGCGGATCCGTTGCCGTCGGCAAGTCGACGACGGCCCGGTTACTGCGGGAACTGCTGGCGCGCTGGCCCGAGCACCCGCGGGTGGCGCTCGTCACCACCGACGGTTTCCTCTGGCCGAACGCCGAGCTGGAACGCCGCAACCTGATGCTCCGCAAGGGCTTCCCGGAGTCGTACGACCGCAAGGGACTGCTGCGGTTCGTGGTCGAGGTGAAGTCCGGGATGGACACGGTCGAGGCGCCGGTCTACTCGCACCTCCACTACGACCGGATGGAAGGCGTCCGGACGACGGTCGAACAGCCGGACATCCTGCTGCTGGAAGGGCTGAACGTGCTGCAGCCCGCGCCCCGGCACGCCGATGGGAAGAGCGGGCTGGCGGTCAGCGACTTCTTCGACTTCTCCGTGTACGTCGATGCAGCGGCCGATGACATCCGGTCCTGGTACGTGCACCGCTTCCTCAAGCTGTGGGAGACGGCCTTCCGCAATCCGGAGTCGTACTTCGTCCGGTACGGCGAGCTCAGTCGCGGAGAGGCGATCGCGAAGGCGGAGTCGCTCTGGGACGGCATCAACGGGCCGAACCTGCGCGAGAACATCCTCCCGACCCGCTCCCGCGCCACCCTGGTCCTCCGCAAAGGCGCCGACCACGCCGTCCGCTGGGTCCGGCTCCGCAAGCTCTGACCCCACCCGGTCAGCGCCGATCTCTAGTCCCTCAGAGCAGCCCGGGCGGCGGGGATGATGGCGAGGGCGACGATGGCGGCGGTCAGGCCGAAGGCGACCGAGTAGCCGGTGCCGGCGACGACCATGCCGAAGACGATGGCGCCGACACCCCAGCCACCGTCGTACGCCAAGTTCCAAAGGGCGCTGACCTGGCCGTACCGGGACTTCGGGACCCGGTCGTACATGGTCGCGAGCGTCAGATTCTGAGCGGCGCCGAAGCCGATGCCGAACAACGCCGCCCCGGTGACGATCGCGACCGCGCTACCAATGAAGACCAGCGATCCTGCGCCGACGGCAGCCAGCACAAGCGCCGGCCACAACAGCTTCACCGAACCGACTCGATCGCCGTAGCGACCTGCGAGCCACCGTGCTGCGGGAGCGGTGATCGCCTGTACCAGCAGGGCGGTCGCGACCAGCGAGTGGTTGTCGCCGGCAACGGCCAACGGTACGAAGGTGACGCTGATGCCGGCAGCCACAGTCACCGCGGCGAACACGAAGGTCGGCATCAACAGCCCACTCCCCCGCAATCCGCCCAGCACCTTCACGTGCTGCTCTTCAGCACCAGTACTGCGCTGAGGCATCGCCGGGACGGCAGCTAGTCCGACGAGGGAGGCGACTGCCCCAAGAACGAAGAGTCCGCCGAAGCCGACGTACTCGATCAGGTAGACACCCAGCGGCAGTCCGATGACAGCCGGCAGACCCACCGCCAGCCCGTACACCCCGAAGGCCTCGCCACGGCGATGCGCGGGAGTGAGGTCCGCGACGAGCGCGACCGCACCGACGACCAGGATGGCGAGGCCGGCTCCCCGGACCACGCAGACGACGAGAACCAGCGGCAGCGACGCGCTGAGCAGCAGCACGAGCGACGGAGCGCCGAGCAGGACCAGTCCCAGTCCGAGGGTGCCGCGGTAGCCGATCCCCTTGAGCATTCTCGGGACCAGCAGTTCCATCGCGACGGCCGAGAGCATCATCGCGCCGGTCGAGAGCCCGGCACCGACGCCACCGGACCCGTTGGCGGCCAGGTAGAGCGGCACCACCGACGTGAGCAGGTACATGCTGAGCCCGGAGCCGAACACCATCATCAGCAACTTGCTGAACCGCGGCGTCAGCAGCCGCGCCGGGCGAGCCGCGACGACCGGCGTACCGGCGGTAGCGATCTGACAGGCGATGTCACTCATAGCCCTACTCCCAACGGCTCAGGTTTGTTCGGTACCTTCACCGTAGGAGTGGATCGGTCTGGTCTACAGGTCCAGTTCCGCACCCGCTTGGAGGACCAGTTCGGGCGATCTCAGGCAGGGGCGCCCAGGCGGCCGAGGGCAACCGCGACGCGGCCGCCGGCTTCTTCAAGGGCCTCGCGGGCCTCGGAGACCGGGCTGCCGCTGAGAAGGTGGACCAGGGCCGGCTTGAGCTCGCCGTCGGCCTCGACCAGCGCCGTCGCGCACGCCTCGGGATCCGCACCGGTCGCCTCGGCCAGGATCCGCAGCATCCGGCCGCGCAGTTTGTTGTTGGTGGCAACCATGTCGACCATCAGGTTCGACCAGGTCCGGCCGAGCTTGATCATCAGCGTGGTGGAGAAGCTGTTCAGGATCATCTTCTGCGCGGTACCGGCCTTCAGCCGGGTGGAACCGGCGATCACCTCGGGCCCGGTGTCCGCCGCGATCACGATGTCCGCGTACGCCGCCAGCGGGGGCGTCGGGTTCGACGTCACCAGTGCGGTGGTCGCGCCGGCCGCCCGGGCCGCGCGCAACGCGCCCGCGACGTACGGCGTGCTGCCAGAGGCCGCGAGACCGATCACCAGATCAAGCTCGGTGACAGTCGCCGCGTCGGCGGCACCGCCCTCCTCCGAGTCCTCGACGTTCTCGACCGCGCGAAACAACGCCTCCATCCCGCCCGCGTGGTGCGCGACGACCAGGTCGTCCGGGGCGTGGAAGGTGGGCAGCAACTCGGCCGCGTCCAGTACCGCGAGCCGGCCAGAGGTCCCGGCGCCGAAGTAGTGCACCCGGCCCCCGCTCCGGACCGCCTCGACAGCGGCGTCGACGGCCCGCGCGAGCTCGGGGATCGCGGCGCGGACCGCGCCCGCGACGCGAGCGTCCTCCGCGTTCACCAGCTGGAGGATCTCGGTGGTGCCCACCGCATCGATCGCGAGCGTCCTGGGGTTGCGCTGCTCCGTGGGTGTGATCACAGCGTCGATGTTAGTTTCCTACTGAAGGAAATTCAATTCTGTTGATCATTGACAGAACCCTTGAGCCGGTGTCCACGCACCGCACTGGCCGTCTCTTCCAGTGCCTTACGGGCGTCCGGCAGTACCGACTGGGCCACGCCGATGAACAGGCAGTCGATCACCGTCAGTTGCGCGATCCGGCTGGACATGGCACCCGACCGGTACGTCGTCTCGCGGGCGGCCGTGGTCAGCACCAGATCAGCGGTCTTGGCCAGCGGCGAGCGCGGGAAGTTCGTCACCGCGACCGTGGTGGCACCGTGCTTGGCGGCCTCCTCGAGCGCCTCCACCACCTCGACGGTGGTCCCCGTGTGGGAGATGCCGATCGCGACGTCACCCTCGCCGAGCAGCGCCGCACTCGGCAGCGCGACGTGCACGTCCGACCAGGCGAACGCGACCCGGCGGATCCGGTGCAGCTTCTGCTGCAGGTCGAGCGCCACGAAGGCGCTCGCGCCGAACCCGTAGAGGTCGACCCGTGGCGCCTTGGCCACCACGGCGACCACCTTGGCGAGCGCGTCCACGTCCAACTGCTGGGCGGTCTCGCGGACCGCGCGCTCGTCCGCGAAGGCCACCTTGCCGACGACGTCGGCGAGCGAGTCTCCCGGCTCGATGTCACCGCCGACCTCGGGTCTGATGTTCTCCGTCGCCGACTGGGCCGCCAACTGCAGGCGGAGCTGCGGGTATCCGGGAACGCCGATCTGCTTGCAGAACCGGATGACCGTGGTCTCCGAGGTGGACGCCACCTCGGCCAGTTCGGAGATCGTCATCGCCGCCACTCCGCCCGGGTCCGCGAGGACCGCGTTCGCCACCCGCTGCTCGGCCGGCGCCAGCGCGGGCATCACCGCGCGGACCCGGACCAGCAGCGGCCCCGTGGGTTCAGGAGAGGTAACTGAAGTCATGACGCCACCGTACGGCGAATGAGCACCGAGCGGGGTCACCGACGCGAAAGTCTCCAACCTGTTGCGACAAATGATTCAGGCGTTCGTTCTCCGTCGAACAGCACCTGCCGGCCCGACGAGATCTTCACGCCGTCCACGTACACCCCGCGGCCCTGGTACAGCGGGTCCGAGGCGTACCGCCAGCGCAGTGTCTGGTCACCCGCGCCGAGCTCCGCCGAGACCTGATGCCAGTGCCGGTCGCCGGACCCGCTGATCGAACCGTCGGTGTCGATCACCGTGCCCCGATCGCGAACCGTGAACGGCACCTTGTTCCAGGTCGTCCCATCGGTGGAACTCTCCAGATACAGCAGATCCGTGTCCTCGGTGTCCACGAACAGATCGAACGACACGTTCGCCCCGGCAGCCGGTACTGCGACCTTGGCCGCGAGCGTCGCAGTACTGGCGTCCGTTGTCCCGGAGAACCATGCGTCCTTGCCGTGCTGTGGTCCAACCCCCAGAGACAGCGCCAGGCCCTGTACTACGGCCCGCCGCGCCGGATTGTTGCTGCCCCAGTTGCGGCTCGGGTGAACCCGGTTGGTGAGCAGGATCGCGAACGACCGTGAGTCGAAGTCGATCACGATCGAGGTGCCGGTGTAGCCGGTGTGGCCCGCAGTGCGGGGACTCGACAGGCCGCCCATGTACCAGCGCTGGTTCAACTCGAACCCGAGCCCGTGGTCGTTGCCCGGGAAGGCCTGGTTGAAGTTCGTGATCATCGCGGTGACGGAGTTCTCCTTGAGGATCCGCGCCCCTCGGTAGCTGCCGCCGTTCAGGAAGGTCTGCGCCAGCACGGCCAGGTCGTCCGCGGTGGAGAACACCCCGGCATGCCCGGCGACACCGTCCAGCGACCACGCGTTCTCGTCGTGCACCGAACCCCAGACCATGCCCCGCGGCGGGGCCGTCTGGTACTCCGTGGCGGCGATCCGCGGCTTCTTCTTCTCGTCCGGGTTGTAGCCGGTGTCGCGCATCTGCAGAGGCTTGGTGATGCCGTCGGCGACGAGCTTGTCCAGCGTCTTGCCGGTCACCCGGTGCGCCAGCTCACCCAGCGAGATGAGGTTCAGGTCGGAGTACAGGTACGTCGTACCGGGCACGCTGGTCGGCTTGGCCGTCAGTGCCATCTGCATCCGCGACGCCGGATCGGGCTGAGCGCTCCACAACGGCAACCAGGAGGGCAGCCCGGTGGTGTGGGTCAGCGCCTGCCGGACCGTGATCGCCTCCTTGCCGTTCTGCCCGAACTCCGGCACGTAGGTCGCGATCGGGGTGTCCAGGCCGACCTTGCCCTTCTCCACCAACTGAATCACCACGATCGAGGTGAACAGCTTGGACACCGACGCCATGTCGAAGATGGTGTCGGTGCGCATCGGGATCTGCTGGTCCGCGGGCAACTCGGTACCGTTGCCGTCGGAGTACTTCAGCGCCAGCCCGGTCGCCTCGCGGGTGACCACCTTGCCGTCGTGACCGAGCAGCGTCACCGCACCGGCGTACAGGGGTTTCACGGTGCCGCTCGGCCGGGTCCAGGCCTCGACCTGGGCCAGGGCCGTGTCGATCGGCGCGGGGTCGAGGCCGGCCTTGGCGGGCGTCGAGTCACGAAGCAACGTCGACTTCGGCGCGTAGCCGTCGTACGGGTGGTCGAAGCGTCCGGATTTGTTGCCTGAAGCAACTGCAGGGCTGGCCATGGTGAGCATCAGGGTAGAGGCTACCGTGAGGGCGAGGAGTCGCTTCACCGGTGATCTCCCTTGTACAGCAGGTACTTCGCCCGCCGGGCGGTCCAGGCGTCGGTCTCAGTGCGCCACGCGGCGATGATCGCCTCGGCGGTGGCGCCGCCGTCCAGCATGGTGCGGAACCGGTCCGAGCCGGTGAGCAGGTCGATCCAGCGGCCGGGCGGATTGTCACCGGTCCGCCAGGCGAACCCCGGGTACAGCTTCTTCGCCTCGACGATCATGTGGGTCGCGGCGACGATCGCCTCCACCTTGTGCGGGTCGGTGATCTGGATCTGGACGCCGCCGCAGAGCACGTTCGCGTTCTTGGAGATGAACGGCGTGAAGTACGCCTCGCGGAAGTCGATGCCCGGGATGTTCTTGGCCTGCAGTGCCTGCGCCCACTTGTAGTCGACGTACGGCGCCCCGATCAGCTCGAACGGCCGGGTCGTGCCACGCCCCTCGGACATGTTCGTCGCCTCGAACAGGCAGGCGCCGGGGTAGAGCAGAGCGGTGTCCGGCGTCGGCATGTTCGGGCTCGGCATCACCCAGGTCAGCCCGGTGTCGGCGTACAACTGGTCGCGCTTCCAGCCCTTCACCTGGATCACCTGCAACTCCTTGAGCCGGGCGCCGTTCGCGTCCAGCGGCAGGTACTCCGCGTTGAAGAGCCGGGCCAGCTCGCCCACGGTCATGCCGTGCTGCTGGATGATCTCCTCCTTGCCCACCCCCGAGGTGAAACCGGGCTTCAGCATCGGACCGCGCGCATACCCGCCGACGGGATTGGGCCGATCCAGTACGACGAACTTGGCGCCGGTCTGGACCGCGGCGAGCATCGCCTCGTACATGGTCCAGATGTAGGTGTAGAACCGCGAGCCGACGTCCTGGATGTCGAAGACCACTGTCTCGACACCGGCCTTCTGGTAGAGCGTGACGAGCTTGGCCGCGTTCGCGCCGTACGCGTCGTAGACCATGATCCCGGTCCGCGGATCGACGTGGTCGCCCTCGGATCCGCCGGCCTGGGCGCTGCCGCGGAAGCCGTGCTCGGGCCCGAACACGGCGGCCACGTTGACCTTGCCGGAAGCGTGCATCGTGTCGACGATGTGGTTCAGGTCGTCCAGGATGCCGGTCGGGTTGCTGATCACGCCGACCTTCTGGCCGGCCAGCGCCTTCCACCCATCCTTCGCCAACGACTGCGCGCCGGTGGTCACTCCTTTGTCCTTGGCAGGCGCGGCCGCGGTGGCGGCCGGGATGTCGATCAGCGGTGCGGCAGCGAGTGCACCGGCACCCGCCAGCAAACTGCGGCGCTTCATCGGATCTCCTTCGAGCGGGGTCTGACGGGACGGGGTCGGTCGGGGCGGGGGTGGGTCGTCACCAACTGAGACCGTGGCCGAACGGGTAGAGCGGGGTCGTCGGCTCGCCGGCGACCGGGATGTCGACGGGAAGTTTGCCGGTCGGCTTGATCTCGCCGTAGAGGACCTTCGCCAGCGACTCCATCGAGACACCCTGGTAGCCGTAGGTGGCCAGGTACGTCGGGGCCGCGTCGAAGTACGCGATGTCGTACGGGTCGCGGACGGCGACGACGATCACGGTCTTGCCGGTGGCGAGCAGATCCTTGACGAGCTTCTGCTGCTTGGCGAGCTTGTCGGTGACGGTGGTGTCCCAGGCCTTCTGGGTCAGGACGACCGTCACGTCATTCGCCTGCGCCTTGGTGACCGCGTCAGCGATCGCCGCGTCCGTGGGAGCCGCTCCGGTCTGCGCGACCGTCGTGGTGGCGCCGCGGTTGGTGAGGCTCGTGCCCAGCGCTGCCGTGGTGGCGACGCCCCAACCGGTGACCAGGACCTTCCGCGGGGTGTTGGCGAGCGGCAGGGTCGAGGTGTCGTTCTTGACCAGGGTGATCGACTTGTCCACGATCTTCTGCGCGGAGGCGAGGCTGGCCGGCGTACCGACCTTCGACGGGACCTTCGACACGTCCACGAGCGGCTGGAAGAGGACGCCGTTCTTCAGCTTGTACAGCAGGATCCGCAGCACGCTCTCGTTGACCTGTCGCTCGCTGATCCGGCCCGACTTCACCGCGTTGACGACCGCGTTGAACTGCACGTCCGGCGCCGGCGGCAGTAGGACCTGGTCGGCTCCGGCCTCGATCGCGCGGACCGCGACCTCGGCGTCGCCGTACTTCGCCCGGACCGCTGCCATCTCCAGCGCGTCGGTGATGATCAGGCCCTTGAAACCGAGCTGCTGGCGCAGGACGCCGGTCAGGATCGGCTTGCTCAGCGTCGCCGGGTCGAGCGACGGGTCGAGCGACGGGACCACGATGTGCGCGGTCATGATCGAGTCGATACCGGCCTTGATCGCGGCCTTGAAGGGCGGCGCGTCGATCGTGTTCCACTCCTGCAAGGTGTGGTTGATCGTCGGCAGCGAGTTGTGGCTGTCGTCGCGGGTGTCACCATGGCCCGGGAAGTGCTTCGCGGTCGCCATGATGCCGGCGTCCTTCTGGTACCCCTGGACCTGGGCGACGGTCAGGTCGCTCACCAGCTTGGGATCACTGGAGAAGGAGCGAACGCCGATGACGGGGTTGAGCGCGTTCACGTTGACGTCGGCGACCGGCGCGTAGTCCTGCCGGATCCCCATCGCCTTCAGCTCACGCCCGGTGATGCCGGCCGCGGTCCGGGCGTCAGCGGTACTGCGGGACGCGCCGTGGGCCATGTTGCCGCCGAACTGGGTGGCGGGCGGCCCGATCCGGACCACGACCCCCTGCTCCTGGTCGGTGGCGATCGTCAGGGGGATTCGCAGGCCGGTCCGGGTGGCCGCGGTCTGCAACTGGTTCGAGTACGTCGCCAACTGGGTCGGGCTGGTGACGTTGTCCCGCGCGTTGAAGTAGATCCACCCGCCTGGCTTGTACTTCGCGACCACCTCGGCCGGGGTCGCGACGCCGTACAGACTGGTGTTGCGGGCGTCGGGTTTGGAGGCGTCCGGGCCGTAGGCGAACAGCACGAACATCTGGCCGATCTTCTCTTCGAGCGTCATCCCCTGCATCGCCCTGGTGGCCTGCTGCACACTCGCGAACGAGGCCGGCGGACCAGGTTGTTGCTGATCTGGAGGTGGCGCACTGAGGGCGGCGGCCGGCGCGAGGGCGGCCACGATCGAGGTGGCCGTCACAGTGGTGAGTGTGGCGAATGCGAAGCGGCGCAAGGTGGTCATGACCAGCCCCCAACGTAATTGAATTACAAGACGGGTCCCCGGCCACGAAAGTTACCCACGCCGCCGAGGCCGGTCAAGGGGAAACGGCGATCCGTCGTCACCCCGAGCCGAACACCGGACACCCACAGCTGATGATCAATCGCTTGATCGCCACCGGATCGCGTAGTCGCACCCTTCGACCCGGTAGCGCTGGACGCCATCGCCGATCAGATACTCGATGTCACCCCAGAGCACCCGGGCATCCGGCGGCACCTCGCGACTGGATTTGAGCAGACCGTCCAGCTCGTCGTACCGCGGGTCGATCCCGCCCACTCCTGGATGGGAATCCAGCCCCGCCTCGCCCGCCTCGAACCTCGCGTTCCAGCGCACGAAGATCCCCCACGCCTCCCGCTCCAACGCGAACGTCTCGGCATCGACCGGCCAGACGAAGTAGCCACCCTCGGGATCCGCGTCCCCCGGCAGCGACCACCTGGCCTGGAAATAGTGCGGCCGCCCACCCACATCGGCCACTCCGGACCACGGCCCGTTGTACTTGTCGAGCTCGATATGGACCACCTCGAACCCATCCGCCCCCGTAGTCATGTCGTCACCCTACGAGAGCACGCGGACAGTTTCCGTCCCCGACGCGACCACCTCGACGCGGCGATGTAGGCCCACTTGCGGCGCCCGGGCCCGTAGTACGGGCTAGTCGGTGCCGAGTTCCATGGCGGCGCGGTCCAGCATTTCTTCGTCTTCGGAGACCTCGCCGCGGGAGGCGATCGCTTCGGCGCCACCTTGCGGCATCGCGCCGATCAGGCCGGTCGAGGCTGCCTGGGCCGCGCCCATCAGCGCCGGGTGGGAGGTGCCGATCATGCCCATGCTCGCGTACTGCTCGAGCTTGGCGCGCGAGTCCGCGATATCCAGGTTCCGCATGGTGAGCTGGCCGATCCGGTCCACCGGACCGAAGGCCGAGTCCTCGGTGCGTTCCATCGACAGCTTGTCCGGGTGATAGCTGAAGGCCGGGCCGTCGGTGTCGAGGATCGAGTAGTCCTCGCCCCGCCGCAGCCGCAGCGTCACCTCACCGGTGATCGCAGTACCGACCCACCGCTGCAGCGCCTCCCGCACCATCAGCGCCTGCGGGTCGAGCCAGCGACCCTCGTACATCAGCCGCCCGAGCCTCCGACCCTCGTTGTGGTAGCTCGCGACCGTGTCCTCGTTGTGGATCGCGTTCACCAGCCGCTCGTACGCCGCGTGCAGCAGCGCCATTCCAGGAGCCTCGTAGATACCGCGGCTCTTCGCCTCGATCACCCGGTTCTCGATCTGGTCGGACATCCCGAGCCCGTGCCGGCCGCCGATCGCGTTCGCCTCCATCACCAGGTCGACCGCGCTGCCGAACTCCTTGCCGTTGATCGTCACCGGCCGGCCCTGCTCGAAGCCGATCGTCACGTCCTCGGGCAGGATCTCGACCGACGGATCCCAGAACCGCACGCCCATGATCGGGTCGACGGTCTCGATGTTGGTGTCGAGGTGCTCCAGGGTCTTGGCCTCATGCGTGGCGCCCCAGATGTTGGCGTCGGTGGAGTACGCCTTCTCCTTGCTGTCGCGGTAGGGCAGGTTGTGCTCGATGAGCCACTGGCTCATCTCGATACGGCCGCCGAGCTCACTGACGAAGTCGGCGTCCAGCCACGGCTTGTAGATCCGCAGATGCGGGTTCGCGAGCAGGCCGTACCGGTAGAACCGCTCGATGTCGTTGCCCTTGAAGGTCGACCCGTCGCCCCAGATCTGGACGTCGTCCTCGATCATCGCCCGGACCAGCAGCGTCCCGGTGACGGCCCGGCCGAGCGGCGTGGTGTTGAAGTACGAGCGCCCACCGGAGCGGACGTGGAACGCGCCGCACGTCAGCGCGGCCAGGCCCTCCTCGACCAGCGCCGCCCGGCAATCGACCAGGCGCGCGATCTCGGCGCCGTACGCCAGCGCACGGCCGGGCACCGAGGCGATGTCCGGCTCGTCGTACTGGCCGATGTCAGCCGTGTAGGTGCACGGGACGGCACCGTTGTCGCGCATCCACGCGACCGCGACCGACGTGTCGAGGCCGCCGGAGAAGGCGATGCCGACGCGCTCGCCGGTAGGCAGGGAGGTGAGGACCTTGGACATAGGAATAGTATGCACTACCTTGCATGATTATGCACATCCCGCCCACAGCCCTTCCCCTACCGCGCTAGACACTCCAGCCGAAGTAGACCTCGACCTGCGTCACCCGGTCGTCGGAGTCGAACGTGAAGACCTCGGTGTTACGGCCTGTCCTGCCATCGGCCTGCTTCGACTCGTACGTCGCGACCACCTCGTCACCGACCTCGAGCAACCGGACGAACTCGACCTGGCCACCCGCCCCGGCCCCCGGCCAGCACCGCTCGAAGTACCCGGCCCGGTCCAGGCCGACGTCCAACGGGGTCGAGAAACTGAACTCGCCGGCGAAGATCCCTTCCACGGCCTCCCGATCCCCCGCCGCGAACGCCCTGAACATCTCCCGCACAGCCTGAGGCCTGTTCATCAAGCACCAGCCACCTTCCACCACTGGAGCCGCCTGACGACGACTCTCACCGGAGACGTCGGAACCACCGGCCCGGCATCGACACCGTAGTACTGCCAGGGCGGGTGAGGGCTAGAGCTTGAGGGCGGTGGCCACTACTTCGGCGAGGGAGTGGGCGATGGTGTGGGCGGTGTCCGAGGACTCGGCTTCGACCATGACGCGGACCAGGGGTTCCGTGCCGGACGGGCGGAGCAGGACCCGGCCGGTGTCACCCAGGCGAGTAGTCGCTTCGGCCACAGCGGCCTGTACGTCGGGGTCGGTGCCGGCCCGTGCCTTGTCGACGTTCGGGACGTTCACCAGGATCTGCGGGAGGCGGGTCATCACGCCGGCCAGGTCGCGCAGGGTCTTGCCCGTCTGCGCGAGACGGGCCAGCAGCACCACCGCGGTCAGGGTGCCGTCGCCGGTGGTGGCGTGGTCGGACAGGATCACGTGGCCCGACTGCTCGCCGCCGAGCTTGTGGCCGCCGGCCTTCATCGCCTCGAGGACGTAGCGGTCGCCGACCTTGGTCTGCTCGACCGCGATCCGCTCGCGGACCATCGCCTGGACGAAGCCGAGGTTGCTCATCACGGTCGCGACCACGGTGTCGTTCAGCAGCCGCCCGCTGTCGCGCATCGAGAGCGCGAGGATCGCCAGGATCTGGTCGCCGTCGACGAGTTCGCCGGTCGCGTCCACCGCGAGGCAACGGTCGGCGTCACCGTCGAGGGCGATGCCGAGATCGGCGGCGTGGCCGATCACCTCGCGGCGCAGGCCCTCCATGTGGGTGGAGCCGCAGTTCAGGTTGATGTTCAGGCCGTCGGGTGCGGCCGAGTAGGTGATCACCTCGGCGCCGAGCCGGCGCAGTGCCTCCGGGGCCGTCAGCGAGGCGGCGCCGTTCGCGCAGTCGATCACGACCTTCAGCCCGTCGAAGCGGTTCGGGGCCGACCGGACCAGGTGGGAGACATAGGTCTCGAAGCCCTGGCCGTCGTCGAGCACCCGGCCGACGGCGGCACCGGTCGGGCGCTGCCACGACTCGCCCATCCGGGCCTCGATGGCGTCCTCGATCGGGTCGTCGAGCTTGATCCCCCCGCGGGCCAGGAACTTGATGCCGTTGTCCGGCATCGGGTTGTGGCTGGCGGACAGCATCACGCCCAGGTCCGAACCGGTCACCCCGGTCAGGTAGGCGACGGCCGGCGTCGGCAGCACGCCGAGCCGGACCACGTCGACGCCGGCGCTGGCCAGACCGGCCACCACCGCCGCTTCCAGGAACTCACCACTGGCGCGCGGATCCCGGCCCACAACGGCGCGTGGCCGGTGCCCTTCGAAGGCACCGGCCTCGCCGAGTACGTGAGCGGCGGCGACCGAGAGGTCGAGCGCCAGCTCCGCGGTCAGGTCCACGTTCGCCAGGCCACGGACTCCGTCCGTGCCGAACAAACGGCCCATCAGGAAATCAGCGCTTGCTGTACTGCGGAGCCTTACGGGCCTTCTTCAGGCCGGCCTTCTTGCGCTCCTTGATCCGCGCGTCGCGGCTGAGCAGACCGGCCTTCTTCAGACCGGGCCGGTTCGCCTCCTCGTCGGCGGCGTTCAGGCACCGGGCGATCCCCAGCTGCAGCGCACCGGCCTGGCCGGTGATGCCGCCGCCGTTGATCCGCGCGATGACGTCGTACGAGCCCTCGAGGCCGGCGACGACGAACGGCTCGTTCACGTGCTGCTGGTGCACCTTGTTCGGGAAGTACACGTCGATCGGCTTACCGTTGACGGTGATGGAGCCCGTCCCCGGGATGAGGCGGACGCGAGCGACGGCCTCCTTGCGGCGGCCGGTCGCACCAGCCGGGTTGATCACCGCGACGCGGCCGGTCTCGGCCCGCTGCTCCGGGGTCGGGTTCGTCTCGGAGGTGTAGGCGACCGGGCCCTCGGTGTCGATGGGGACCTCGGTGTCGGTGTCGGTCTCGGTGGTGATGTCGCTCACGCTGGGAATCCTCGTTTACCTGGCTCGTCGATCGCTCTACTGGGCGATCTGGGTGATCTCGAAAGGCTTCGGCTGCTGGGCGCTGTGCGGGTGCTCCGGACCGGCGTACACCTTCAGCTTGCCGAGCAGCTGCCGGCTGAGACGGTTCTTCGGGAGCATGCCCCAGACAGCCTTCTCGACGGCCTTGCGAGGGTCCTTCGCGAGGATCTCGCCGACCGGGGTGGCGGTCAGACCACCCGGGTGACCCGAGTGGCGGTACGCCAGCTTGTCCGTCCGCTTGTTGCCGGACAGGGCGATCTTGGACGCGTTGATGACGATGACGAAGTCGCCGCCGTCCACGTGCGGCGCGAACGTCGGCTTGTGCTTGCCGCGCAGCAGGGTGGCGATCTGGACGGCGAGCCGACCGAGCACGACGTCGGTGGCGTCGATCACATGCCACTCACGGGTGACGTCAGCAGGTTTCGGGCTGTACGTGCGCACGGTCGTTGACCTTCGTTTCTCAGAGAGGTGACAAAACTGGAGCGTCGGCGAGCGGTCCGCCATACCCGGCGGAGACCTGGAACGCACAACAGCAGCCCAGAATACCGGCGCGAACACCCCGGGGTCAAAGTGAGCCCAGGCCACCAGGGGACCCCGGCTTGGAAGCAGCTGAGGACAGCACTAGTTTAGCGGTGAAGATTGCAGTCCGATCCGCGTCCCGCCGGCTGACGATAACCCTCACTCACCAGGCGATGGCGCCAGCTTCCGAAGAGGGCATTGTGACCGAACAGTCGCTCACCGTCCGGGACAACCGGACCGGCAAGGACTACGACCTTGCCATCACCGATGGCACCATCCGTGCCTCCGATCTCAAGCAGATCAGCGCCACCGAGGCCGACGGTGGCCTCGCCACCTACGATCCGGGCTTCGTCAACACCGCCTCCGCCCGCTCCTCCGTCACCTTCATCGACGGCGACAAGGGCATCCTCGAATACCGGGGCTACCCGATCGAGCAGCTCGCCGAGCAGTCGAACTACCTGGAGGTGGCCTACCTCCTGGTGAACGGCCAGCTGCCGACCAAGACGGAGTACGAGACCTGGGTGCACGACGTGACGATTCACACGTTCGTGCACGAGAACCTGAAGACCTTCATGCAGGGCTTCCGCTACGACGCGCACCCGATGGGCATGTTGCTCGCCTCGGTCGGCGCCCTGTCCACCTTCTACCCGGAGTCGCGCGACATCTTCGACGAGCAGTCGCGGGCGCTGCAGATCATCCGGATGATCGCCAAGATCCCGACGCTCGGCGCGTTCGCCTTCCGGCACGCGCAGGGCAAGCCGTACGTGTACCCGGACAACGAGCTCAGCTACGCGGCGAACTTCCTGTCCATGCTGTTCAAGATGAGCGAGCCCAAGTACGCCGCCGACGACCGCCTGGTGCGGGCGCTGGAGATCCTGTTCATCCTGCACGCCGACCACGAGCAGAACGCCTCCACCAACGCGGTCCGGGCGATCGGCTCCACCCACGTCGACCCGTACACGGCGGTGGCCGGCGGCATCGGCGCGCTCTACGGCCCGCTGCACGGCGGCGCCAACGAGGCCGTCCTGAAGATGCTCCGCCGGATCGGTTCGCTGGACAACATCCCCTCCTTCATCGAGGGCGTGAAGGCCGGCGAGGAGCGGCTGATGGGCTTCGGTCACCGGGTCTACAAGAACTACGACCCGCGCGCCAAGATCATCAAGAAGGCCGCCGACGACGTGTTCGAGGTGACGGGGATCAACCCGCTGCTGAAGATCGCCGTCGAGCTGGAGAAGATCGCGCTGGAGGACGAGTACTTCGTCTCCCGCAAGCTCTACCCGAACGTCGACTTCTACTCCGGCCTGATCTACGAGGCACTGCAGTTCCCGCCAGAGATGTTCACCGTGCTGTTCGCCATCCCCCGTACTTCGGGGTGGCTGGCGCAGTGGCTGGAGATGCTGGGCGACAGCGACCAGAAGATCGCCCGGCCGAAGCAGATCTACACCGGCGCCCGCGGCGTGCAGTACGTCCCGATGGGCGACCGCTGACCCGTTGCGCTGCCCGATCGGCCCCTCGACCAACGCGGTCGGGGGGCCGTTCGCTTCCACGACGCCTGCTCCCGTAGGTATCAGGGCAGCCCTGAGAGGTACGCCGTACAGGGGAGTCCGGAGTACTGAGTACTACTGCCGGCGGGGTACGGCAGGTGTCGCCGTCGGCCGGACGCGGTGGAGGGGGTGTTCCCGGGAGGCTGAAGACACGTCATCAGCTGCTACCAGGGAGAACCCACCATGAACGCGTTACTTGTCAAAGGCAACCGCCTCTCCGGCTGGCTCGGCCGGCAGAGCATCGACATCCTGCGAGTCAGCCTGGGCCTGGTTTTCCTGGCCTTCGGCCTCCTGAAGTTCTTCCCCGGTGCGAGCCCGGCCGAGGCGCTCGTGATCCGGACCATCGACACCCTCACGCTGGGAGTGATCGACGGGCAGGCCGCACTGCTGCTCACCGCGGTGATGGAGTGCTTCATCGGGATCACGCTGGTCACCGGGAGGTTCCTGCGCACCGGACTGCTGGTGCTGGGGATGTCCTTGGTCGGCATCATGTCGCCGCTCGTGCTGTTCTTCGGGGACCTGTTCCCGGGGACGCCGACGCTGGAGGCGCAGTACGTGTTCAAGGACATCGTGCTGGCGGCAGCGGGCCTCGTGATCGCGGCCAAGGCGCTGAACTCATCCCCACTCGGCGTGCGGAGGGTCAACGCTTGAGGGGGAATCTCGAGGGGTCTTGGGAACGGCCCCGGTCCGGCTTCGCTGCCAGGGACCGGGGCCGTTTCTGCGCTTCTGCGGACTTCGACGCCGCACTACTACGCCGGGTTCCGCTGCTGGAGAGAGTCGATCAGTACGTCGAGTTGCCCCCGCGCCCGGGCCATCGCGACGTGGTCGATGTAGTCCCGCGACTCGACGATCAGGCCGTCGCGGACCCGGAGTACGAACACACAGGGCACCCGGAACGCCTCGCCGGTGGCGATCACGGTGCCGGCGTAGTCGAACTCCGCGACGATCACCTCGGGGTCCTGGGTCTGGTGGATCCGGATGTTGTCCGGCTGGAATCGCACTGTCTCGGCAACACGCGGTCCGGTCACACCGAAGTGTTCCCGCAGCGCCTCCCTAGTGAGCAGCGGCTCGTCCCCACCGGGCGCCATCGGGTGGCGGACGTCGACCTCCTCCGCATACAGCCCGGGCAGTACGTCGAAGTCGCGGTCGGCGACACCCTGCACCAGGCGCAGGAAGGTTTCTTCTGGAGTCATGGATTCACCTTAAATGGAGTGGTGACTCCGCAATATACGGAGTGGCAACTTCGTTTACAACCTCTGGGCGCTGGGCGGCGTCTCCTAGGCTGTGCAGGAATCGAGGAGGACAAAGCCGTTGCGAGCTGATGCGCGGGACAACCGGGCCCGGATCCTGACCGCGGCCGAAGAGGTTTTCGGGCGGTCGCCGGGCGCCTCGACCGATGACGTCGCCAAGCTGGCCGACGTCGGGATCGCCACCGTCTTCCGACACTTCCCGACCAAGGTCGAACTGCTCGAGGCGGTGCTCACCCTGCGGCTCGAGCGGCTGCGTGACCGCGCGGTCGAGTTGGCCGGCGCTGCTGATGCCGGCGAGGCGTTCTTCGGCTTCTTCAGCCAGGTCGTGTCCGAGGCGGCCTCGAAGCTGGCCATCGCCGACGCGCTGAGCGCGGCCGGCACCGCGGTCGGCGACGACGCCAAGAACGCGGGGACGGGTATGCGCCAGGCCTTCGATCAGCTGCTCACCCGCGCCCAGCAGAGCGGCGCAGTACGGGCCGATGCCGAGGCGCCGGAGGTCTACGCCTTGCTGATCGGAGCCTCCCGGGGCGCGACGGTGCGCAACCTGGAACCGGCTGTCCGCGATCGCATGCTCGAACTCGTGTACGACGGCCTACGCCCTGGTCGCCGCCCGTGAAGCCCACGCCGAAGCCCGGATCGTCGCCGGCGAAGGCGCGGATGTCATTGGTGGAACGCTGGCGCGGCTGGTCCCGACGGCGCCGGGTGCTGATCTCGCTAGCCCTGGCCTTCTTCCTGCTGATCCCCTTACCGCTGGGCGTGCTCGCTGTTTCGCTGCGTTTGCACTACACCGGCACTCCCTCGGCCGAAGCCCGGACGAGAGGAGAGGACGCAGTCTGGCTAGGACACGCCTGGGTCGACGGCCGTAAATCAGCCGCAGACGTCACGGCGTTGGCCAACCAGCTCAAGGGAACAGGGATTCGTGACCTCTACGTCCACGCCGGCCCTCTGGAACACGACGGAAGCTTGCCGCTGGCAACGGTCTCACCGAAGGCGCGCTGGTTCATCGACGCGGTCCACCAGGCCATGCCGTCGATCCGCGTGCAGGCCTGGCTCGGCGACATCGTGCAGCCGGAGGAAGACCCCGGCATGGACCTCGACGATCCGGCCGTCCGCGACCGCGTGACCGCCTCATCGGCAGCCGTACTCGAGGCGGGCTTCGACGGCGTCCACTTCGACTTCGAGCCGGTGCGTTCGGGCTCCAAGGGCTACCTGGCCGTCCTCGACCAGGTGCACGCGCTGACCGAGGCTCGGGATGTTCCGCTGTCGGTCGCGGCCGCCCAGATCGACCCGGTACGCGGGCTGCACAGCTTCACGATCGCCATCACCGGCCACGGCAAGTGGTGGTCGCAGCAGTACTTCGGTGAGGTGGCCCGGCGGGTCGACCAGATCGCGGTGATGTCCTACGACACCGCGATGCCCCTGGAGTCCTTGTACGGCGGATTCGTGGCCCGGCAGACCAAGCGCGCCCTGGAGGTCACTCCCCCGGACGTCGACCTGCTGATGGGACTCCCGGCGTACTGGGAGAACGACCCGTCGCACTGGGGTTCGGCCGAGACCGTCGCTGCCGCGGTGCGCGGGGCCCGGCTCGGGCTCGGGGACTCGGACCGGCAGAACTTCGGCGTCGCCCTGTACGTCGACTTCACCGCCACCCCGGAACACTGGGATGCCTATCGGAAAGGCTGGGTTGCCGCTGACGGCTGACGATCGTTGTTATCGTCAGCTTGGTGGAGTACCCACTGCTGGGCACCGAGCCCTTCGTGGTCGAATTCGCGAACACCCGCGCGGTGCACCGCGGGGAGGTCGTGGACTTCCTCGCCACGCCCGAACTCGTCCGTGGCTGGTTCGGCTCGTACGCCGCTCTGCACCGGGCGCAGGCGATCCACATCCCGGCCCGGGATGCCGTCCGGGTCCGCGAACTGCGGGACCACCTCCACCGGGTGCTCGCGGCCCGGGCCGACCGGGATCACCCCGGATTCGAGGCGATCGACGCGGTCAACGACTCCGCGGCGCTGTCCCAGTCGTCACTGCGACTGCGCTGGTCGGAGGACGGCGACCCGCTGGCCGTGCAGGACTCGGCGAGCTCGGGGACCACGCGGGTCCTGGCCCGGCTCGCGACCGAGGCGATCACCCTCGTCACCGGCCCGGACGCCGCCGGCCTGACCCGCTGCCTCGGCCCGGACTGCCGGATGCTCTACGTGAAGACCCACCAGCGGCGCACGTTCTGCCACCCCACCTGCAGCCAGCGAGCCCGCCAGTCCCGCTACTACGACCGTCGCACCGGCCGTTAGCACTGACGGCAAAACTCTCGCTTCACCGTCAGCGGGCGCGCTCGACTCGGCCTTCGTCCCAGACCGGCTCGGGAGACTCGTAGACCGAGCCGTCGCTGCCGAAGACCAGGAAGCGGTCGAAGCCCCGGGAGAACCAGCGGTCGTGGGTGACCGCGAGCACCGTGCCGTCGAACGCGTCGAGGCCTTCCTCCAGCGCCTCCGCGGACTCGACGTCCAGGTTGTCCGTCGGCTCGTCGAGGAGCAGCAGCGTCGCGCCCGACAGTTCGAGCATCAGGATCTGGAACCGCGCCTGCTGACCGCCCGACAAGCTGTCGAAGGTCTGCTCGGCCGCATGGGCCAGCTCGTACCGGTCCAGCTTGCGCGAAGCCAGCTCGCGGCCCATCCCGTCACGATGGTCGTCACCGCGGTGCAGGATGTCGAGCAGCGTGCGCCCGACGAGCTCGGGGTGCTCATGGGTCTGGGCGAACCAGCCGGGCCGTACGCGCGCGCCCAGCTTGGCGTTGCCAGTGTGCGCGACCGTCGGGATCTTCACGTCCCCGACCGGCTGGTGCTCGATGTCCGGATCGGAACCACCGTTCGCCAGCAGCCGGAGGAAATGCGACTTGCCCGAGCCGTTGGAGCCCAGCACGGCCACGCGTTCGCCGTACCAGACCTCCAGGTCGAAGGGCTTCATCAGGCCGGTCAGCTCGAGGCCGGTGGTGATCACCGCGCGCTTGCCGGTGCGGCCGCCGGTCAGCCGCATGCTGACCTTCTGCTGGCGCGGGATCGCCTCCGGCGGACCGGCCTCCTCGAACTTGCGCAGCCGGGTCTGCGCCGCCTGGTAGCGCGACGCCATGTCCGAGTTGTACGCCGCCTTCTGCTTGTACATCAGCATCTGCGCGCGCAGCTTGGCGTGCTCGTCGTCCCAGACCTTGCGGAGCTCCTCGAAGCGCTCGAACCGGTGCTCGCGGGCCGCGTGGTACGTCTTGAAGCTGCCGCCGTGGGTCCACGCGGTGTTGCCGGCCGCACCCAGCTCGACGGTGACGATCCGGGTCGCGGTGTTGGCCAGCAACTCCCGGTCGTGGCTGATGTAGAGCACGGTCTTTTGGGTCGCGTTCAGCTGCTCCTCGAGCCAACGCTTGCCCGGTACGTCGAGGTAGTTGTCCGGCTCGTCCAGCATCAGTACCTCGTCGGGACCACGCAGCAGAGCCTCGAGGACGAGACGTTTCTGCTCACCACCCGACAGGGTCTTCACCTCGCGCCAGCGACAGTTGTCGAAGGGGATGCCGAGCGCGGACGTAGTACAGACGTCCCAGAGGACCTCGGCGTCGTAACCGCCGACCTCGCCCCAGTCGGAGACGGACTGGGCGTAGCGCAGCTGGGTCTTCTCGTCGTCGGCCTCCATCATCGCCAGCTCGGCCTGGTCGAGGTTCGCCGCGGCGGTCTGGATCGCGGCCGGCGCGACGCCCAGCAACAGGTCCCGCACGGTCGAGGAGTCCCGGACCGAGCCGACGAACTGCCGCATCACTCCGAGCCCACCAGACCGGCTGATGCTGCCACTGTGCGGCTTCAGGTCGCCCGCGATGATCCTGGTCAACGTGGTCTTGCCGGACCCGTTCGCCCCGACCAGCGCGACCTTGGCGCCGTCCCCGACCCGGAAGGTGACGTCGTCGAGCAGCACCCGTCCGTCCGGCAGCTCGAACCCGATCCCCGCCACATCCACATGACCCATGGCCCCAGTCTGACCGCCCACCCCAGCCGACCGCGAACCGTTATCGCTACCAGCCCTGGAGGCCGTCCAGGTAGGTGCCGCCGGTGGGTCGGAGCGTGCCCGTCATGAACAGCTTGAGCGGTGGGGCGTACAGACCGTACGTACGGCTTCCGGTGAGGAAGCCGACCGCCGCGCAGCCGTCGTACTGGACCCAGATCTCCCGCACCACCCCCGAGCCCGTATCGAAGCGCAACACGATGGCCTCTGACGGCTGCGCCATTGACGGCGCGCACTTGAACACCGGCAGGTCGGGATTCCGCTCGGGCAGCACCTTGATGTCATCGACGATCTGCTGGGCCGTGGACGCGTTGAAGCTGCCCGAGCCCAGCAGCATGGTCGCCCCCGTCGTCAGCCGATAGCGACAGGCCTGGAGGCCGTAGACGGGCATTGCGAGGTCGAGGCCGGTCCCTGCCGCCGGTCCGCCGTTGTCGCCTTGGAAGATCGGGTGCACCTCCGGACAGGCGCTCTTGCCAGGAGCGGACGGTGCATCGTTGGTCCCAGCGCCGGCCGCCTGCTCGCCCTTGCTGTCGCTTGCGCTCGTCGAGACCGGCGA
>NZ_DASRXP010000424.1:0-20977 GCF_035687465.1 Kribbella sp. | reverse complement strand
GAGTGGTCCGACGGCACCGTCGCCCTGCACTGGGGCGGCCGTTATCCCACCACGACTATCTGGCAGGACGGGATCGATGCGCTCCTCACCATTCACGGTCACAACGGCGCCACCACGATCCGCTGGATCGACACCTGACCCGGTAGAGCCGGCCCTCCCCTGCTTCGACGCCGGCCCTACCGACCTCACTCCGAGGAGAACTCCTCGCGGTAGCCCTCCTTGTGGCGATCGCCCGCCTCCTGATCGCCCGCGACCAGGGCGGCGAGCTCCGCCGTCGAGGTGTCGGCGATGGCCGGCACCAGGCCGTTGGCGCTCGACTCGCCGTCGGGTTGGTCGACGACGTGGAGCGGCAGGTTGTTGGCGACCGCCGAGAGTTGCGTCAGGGTGCCCAGCAGGTCGACGCATTTCTCGACCTCGCCCGGGTGGTTGACGAGCCACCAGACCATCGCGGATCCGGGGGTGGAAAGGACGTCGTCCTTGAAGTAGGCCCGTTTGTCCCGTTCCATCCGGCGCTCCAGCAGCGTGGTCTGTTCCCGGCGGTGCAGCGCGGCGAGGACCTCGAGGTGTTTGCTGTCGGCGTCGGGCAGCCTGAGGCGAACCTCGGTGGCCCAGGTGCGGACCTGTCCTCGTTCGTCCAGATCGGGTTCGCCGAGCAGCGCGGCGAGCCGGTGCTGGTTGAGCGAGACCTCGGTCGGCTGCTGGGCGGCGGTCAGGGCTCTCGCACGGCTGAGCAAGGCATCCACAGCCACGCTGCCGAGGTCCGCGTGCCTCGAGCCCGTGAGCACCGTCGACCACTGGACGACGGCCGAGAAGACGAAGGAGAAATCGGCTGAGGCCGACGGGATGCGGACGTTGGAGATCGTCCGGGTCGGCGGGCCGCTGAAAACCGGGTCGTGGTGCTCCGGCGTCCGGGCCGGGGCGGGTGGTGGTGGGGTTGGCGCCGGCTTCGGGGGTTCCGGCTCCTTGCCCAGCATCGCGAGGGCGACCAGGACGGCGACGGAGAGGAGGACGACCGCCCACCCTGGCAGACCGATGATCAGACCGAGCAGATCCAGGAGGACAACGATCACAGCCGCCGTGATCAGGGCGCTTCTGGTGAGCTTCATCGAGGTGTCCTTCAATGCAGCTGCCAGCCGGCCTACCGGCTGGTTGGCGGGTCCCCGAGGAGTTTCGTTGGCGGTTTGTGGACGGTACGCAGAGCAACAGAAAGTTTTCCATGCCTCACGGACCGTAGCGACCGACAGCGTGTCGCCGACCCGCTGGCCGGCTCCCGTTGCGTCAGCCGGCCAGGGAGCGGAGGGCTCGGCGGGAAGGAGTGAGGAGGACCGGCCGGTAGGGGCAGCGGGTGTCGGTGAGGGTTTCGTAGGCGCGGATCGCGCGGTCAGCGGCGTCCCAGCCTTGCTCGGCGGGGCTTCGGCCCAGGCCGCGGTTGCGGATCAGGGCGCCGTAGAAGGCCGAGCAGAAGACGGTTGCCTCGTACCAGCCGATCACCTGGCTGGTGCCGATGTAGGTGATGTCGTCCTGGAGGCAGTCCCGGATCGCGCGTTGCCACTTGCCGATGCCGGTCTTGCAGCCGTCCGCGATCACCACGCCGCTCGCGATCCCCCACGAACGATCCAGGAACCAGTCGGCCAGCGCGGTGAGCGAGACCTGGGTCTTCCCGTCCGTGGACAGGAACGACGGCTCCTCGCTGTGGTCACCGTGCGCCATCACGTGCAGCACGGTGGACGGGGTGGTCAGCGCCGAGAAGGCGGTCTCGTGGTCGCGGGTGCGGACGAAGTTGACGTCGACCACCGGGCTGTCCCAGCCGGCGTTGATATTGCCGGCGATGCCCTGCACGAACGTCATCGACGCGTCGAAGGAACTGTCCAGGCCGAGGTCCACCAACGTGATCAGCCGGTTTTTCATCGCCGCCCCCTCGCCTTCCGGCCCCGACTCCGAAGCCCCAGCCATCTGATCCGAGCCCCATCATGAACCAGTCCGTCCCGACCCGCCCACCCCCATCCGGTCACGTCCTGAATCCGGGCAAACCGCCCCGGCCAGATCCCGGTTCCGAGCCCAGCACGACCGGACCGCGTCCTGATTCCGGCCCCTCCCGACCTGAACCCGAACCCCGATCCCGTCCCGGATCCGGCCCCGTCCGAACCTGATCCCGTCCTGGATCCGGCCCGTCCGACCTGATCCCGTCCTGCTTCCGGGCCGCTCTCGACCCAGTTCCATCATCACCCGGACCACCGACAGTTTTCGGTCCGAGGCCGCCGGATACCGTGGCGGCAGGAACCAGCCGGCCGAGGGGAATTCCATGAGTCAAGCACCGACCGTCACGCTGAGCCACGGGACCACGATGCCGCGTATCGGGCTCGGCACCTCCCCGATGGGAGACGATGCCGCCGAGCAGGCCGTCGTCGCGGCTCTCGAGGTGGGCTATCGCCTGATCGACACCGCCGAGAACTACCGCAACGAGGTCGGCGTCGGCCGCGCGCTCAAGGGAGCCCCGCGCGAGGAACTCTTCGTCACGTCGAAGTTCAACAAGCGCTGGCACAGCGTCGACGGCGCGCGGACAGCTTTCGAGGCGAGCGCCGAGAAGCTCGGCCTGGACTACCTCGACCTACTACTGATCCACTGGCCGAACCCGGGCCAGGACCAGTACGTCGAAGCCTGGCGTGGGCTGATCGCGCTGCGTGAGGCAGGGCTGGTCCGGGCGATCGGCACGTCCAACTTCAAGCCGTCGCACCTGCAGCGGTTGATCGACGAGACCGGTGTCGCGCCTGAGGTGAACCAGATCCAGCTGAGTCCACTGTGGATCAAGCAGGACAACCGCGACTTCCATGCGAAGCACGGAATCGTCACCGAGGCCTGGAGCCCGATCGGCAAGGGCGGTGACCTGCTGGAGCATCCGACCGTGGTGGAGATCGCCCGGGCGCACGACAAGACGCCTGCTCAGGTCGTACTGCGGTGGGAAGTCCAGCAGGACGTAGTACCGATTCCTAAGTCGTCCAATCGGCAGCGGCTCGCGCAGAACCTCGCAGTGTTCGACTTCGAACTCACAGACGCGGAGCTAGCGGACCTGTCGGCACTCGATTGCACAGGCTCATCCCCGGCCGACTCCGACAAGTCCGGCCACTAACCAACCATCCCCGCCCAGCCGGTACAGCCAGTGCACCGGCTGGGCTGCGGGCGGGCGCTAGTGGCGCGCAGTAGTGCGGAGGCCCCATCCGAAGGGGTAGAGCGGGTGGTAGTTGCGGTCGCCGATGTTGATGGGTTCCTGAGCTGCGGTTCGGGGCCAGGTGTGGGAAAGCTTGCCGGTGAAGGGCTTCTTGCCGAACAGCACATCGGCCACGCCTTCACCCTGCGATCCCGGCAACCAGGACGCCACCAGAGAGTCGATCTTGCCGAGCTGAGCCGGTGCGATCACCTGCGGCCGCCCGGACACGACCAGTACGACGCACTTGGCGATGGCGCTACACACCTTGTCCACAACGGCTTTGTCGCCGGGCTGCAGTTCCAGGCTCTTCGGTTCGCGCAGTACTCCGCCGTCCTCCGGGTCGAAGCCCCACTCCGGACCGCCCACGTCACCGAAGCCTTCGGCGTACGGGGTCTCGCCCACGACAACGACAGCGACCTCACTGCCGGTCGTTGGGGCCGAGCCGTCCTTGCTGTAGGTGACTTGCGCACCTGGTGCGACCTGGCGAATGCCGTCGAGGATCGTGTTGCCCGGAATCCGGTGTTGACCCGAACCGCCCTGCCAGGTCAGGGTCCAGCCGCCTGCCTGGTTGCCGATGTCGTCGGCGTTGCGGCCGGCGACGTACATCTTCGCGTTCTTCTTCAACGGCAGCAGGGCGCCTGCGTTCTTCAACAGCACCTGCGACTTGGCCACGGCTTCCCGCGCCAGCGCGCGGTGTTGCGGCGATCCCACCTGGGCGAGGTGGGTGCGATCCGTGTAGGGCTTCTCGAACAGGCCGAGCTCGAACTTCTTGGTCAGGATCCGCCGTACTGCGTCGTCGATGCGCGACTGTGAGACGCGACCGGCCTTCACCTCCGCGAGCAAGGTGGTCTCGAAAGATCGGTACGCATTCGGCTCCATGAACATGTCGATGCCCGCGTTGACACCGGTACGGACCTGGGTCGCCCAGTCCCCCGGAATCTGATGAATCCCTTCCCAGTCGGAGATGACGAACCCGTCGAAACCGATCTTGCCCTTCAGGACACCGGTGATCAGCTCGCGGTTCGCGTGCATCTTGACCGGGTTGCCGACTCCGTCCTCGGTCCAGTCGACGCTCGAGAAGGACGGCATCACGGTGCCCACGTCGTACCGGCGTACGGCAGGCAGGTAAGGCGCGAGGGCGAGCCGCGCGAAGTCGCGGCGGTTCGTGACGGTCACGCCCTGGTCGATCGTGTAGTCGCCGATCGCGGAACCGAACACGGTGTCACCGTCACCCGCATAGTGTTTGGCGCTGGCCAGAACGCGATCCGCGTCGTTCAGGTCTCCAGTGTGTTTGCCTTGGAAGCCCTCGATGCTCGATGCGTACCGGGTGACCAACTCGGGGCTCTCCGAGAAGCTCTCGTAGGTCCGCCCCCACCTGGTGTCGCGCGCCACGCAGACGCACGGCGCGAAGGCCCATTGCGGACCGGTCGCGCGGGTCTCCTCGGCGACCACATGTTCGATTCTCTCGACCAGCTTGGGATCCCAGGTCGAGCCCAGTCCGATGTTGTGCGGGAAGACCGTTGCCCCTAGCAAGTTCCCGTGCCCGTGCACCGAGTCCACGCCGTACAGGATCGGGATCTGCAGGCGGGTCTGCAGCGCGTTCGACTGGAAGGTGTCGACCATGTCCGCCCAGGCCTGCGGTGTGTTCGGCGTCGGCACGGAGCCGCCACCGGACAGCACCGAACCCAGCAGCAAGGTGGTGACGAGCGACGGATCGTCGGCTAGGTCACCACCACGCTCGGCCTGCGTCATCTGGCCGACCTTCTCCTCCAGCGTCATCCGCCGCAGCAGATCCTGCACGCGATGCCGGACCGGCAGCTTGGCGTTCAAGTACCCCTGACCGCTGTTGCGGATGAGCGTCCGCCCGGCCAGATCAGTCCCGTACGCCGTACTCGGGGCGGCTGCCGTCCCGAACGAGTTAGGTGCAACACCAACCGAACGCGTCGGCACTACGGCCAACGCCAGGGCGACCGCGACAACGGTCGTTCGGCGAGCCCAACGAGGTGATTCACTGAAACGCATGACTTGCTCCCCAGGCGAGTAGGGAATGGGGCTTTCCCGTCACACTCCGGCGATCCCCACCCGAGGTCAAGATTTCGCCAACCTCGTTGCGCCCAACGGCAATTCCCCATGGCGCGGAGCTGTTTCGCCTGGCTGTGGATAACTCTGCGCGACCGGACGGATCGCCGTCGTAGGATCGGCTAATGGCAGCGAACGATGCACAGCTCCGTTCCGTCGACGACGTACGACGTGATCCGATCGCCGTGCTGGCGCGGTTCCGCAACGAGAACAGCTTCGCCTTCGCCTTCGGCGACGAAGGTTTGCCTGAAGCTGTGCTGCTCACCTACGACGAGTTCGAGGATTTGGGTGGGCCGCAGAAGTTCCCCGTGTCAGGCAGGCTGCTGACGGTCGACGACATCAAGGCCCAACTTCCGGCCATCGTCGCCACCATCCGCGAAGGCAACCTCCGCGAACCAGTCCTGTGGACCAACTCCGACGAACCCGAAGCCGTCATCATGTCGCCCCAGCAATACCGCCACCTCCGCGGCGACGACGAACCCCCCGCCGGCCAACTCGACGACCCGACAGTCCGCATCTACAACACCCAGCCCCTACCCACCAGCCGCGCGATGACCCTGGACGAGTTCGCAGAGATGATGGGGCCGGAAACACAGCGCGTGCTCGATGAGATCCGTCGGGAAGACGACGAGCGGAAGTGACCGAACGGCCGGTCCACGAACTGCTGATCGGAGAGCAGTTTTCCGACGATTTCCGCCGCCTTGCTGAAGAGGCAGACCGGCATCCGGGCGGCCAGGCCGACTTCCTGCGTAAGCAGATCCTTCGGGAGATGTCCGATCTGATGTCGGGACGCTCGGACGGCCACCACGTGCTGGGCTACGAGGCGGGCAAAGGGGACCTCCGCGACTGCGTGGCGTCAAAGCTGCAGGCCGATCCGCGGCGGAGGGCTGAGCATCGGTTGACCTTTCGCGAGATCCCGGCGATGAACCTCGACGGGGACCGGAACGGCCGCGAGCTGCTCGCAATCCACCCACGCCACGGCGACAACAACGTCTACGACGCAACCAGCACGAGGCTCGGCCGGGACCTGACTACCAGACAACCTGAGCTCGACCGATTCGGCGACCGATCTGCCTCCTCCGGCGGCAACGAGGCCAAACGTCAGGCCGACCGCGACACCCAACGCGCCATCGCCCACGCCTGGGCCGGCCAGAAGCCCCTCAGCACCTCCAAACCGCTCGACGCCGCCCAGTTCGGCACCCGCGCCTCACCCCAACCCCCAACCGGCCCCGAACAGCCCCGCGAACGCTAACCAACCCAGCGCAGTACGGGGAGGGATCGCTTTGCGACCCCGAACGGGACGGCGGCGACGGGTGGCGGGTTGGTTGCCTGAGTGCGAGACTCGCGGCGGAGGGCGCGACATGGGCAAGTGGACTGGGGCCGACGTTCCCGAACAGCGTGGGCGCACGGTGATCGTCACGGGCGCGAATAGTGGACTTGGTGCGGAAGCGACTCGGGTGCTGGCCAAGGCCGGCGCGAAGGTGATTATGGCGTGCCGCAACCTGGACAAAGCGCAGTTGGTGGCAGACGCGATCGACGGTGATACCGAGGTGCGCAGGCTCGATTTGGCGGACTTGGCGTCGGTGCGGGCTTTTGCCGACGGCCTCGACGGCGAGGTCGACGTGCTGATCAACAACGCGGGCGTGATGGCGGTGCCGAAGGACACGACCGTGGACGGTTTTGAGAGGCACATCGGCACTAATCATCTTGGAGCGTTCGCGCTGACCGGGCTGCTGGGCGACCGCGTGCGCAGTCGCGTCGTCACAGTGTCCAGCGGTCTGCACGTGCTGGGCAGGATCAACGACGATCTGAACTGGGAGCACCGCCGCTACCAACGCTGGCGGGCTTACATGCAGTCCAAGCTGGCCAACTTGCTGTTCGCGTACGAGCTCCAACGACGGCTGTCCGCCGCGGGGAGGCGAACCATCTCGGTGGCGGCTCACCCCGGACTCGCTTCGACCGAGGGGCAGCGCCGGGACACCTCGCTCCAGGGCAAGATCCTGGCCGGCGGCTCCGCACAGACGCCAGAGATGGGCGTACTCCCGATCGTGTACGCGGCGACCGCACCTGGCGTCAACGGTGGCGTCTGCATCGGACCGGACGGATTCATGCAGCGCAACGGCTACCCGACTCTGGTCCGCTCAAGCCGGAGATCGCGAGACACCAAGGTCGCCGCCAACCTGTGGGAGCGCTCCGAACTCCTCACCGGCGTCAGCTACTCCATCGAACCGCTCTGACCTCTCCTTGTGCCAACGGCATCCGCCCCGGCGTCGCGCAGTACGGATCAGTCCTTTCTGGCGATGTAGTAGGCGTTGAAGGCGTCGGCCTCGACGTTGGCGACCTCGACGGACGAGAACCCAGCGTCGGCGAGCATCTGCTCGGCCTTCTGCCGCCCCCAGACCGTCCCGAGGCCGTCGCCGTCGAGGGACAGCGAGACCGTCATGCAGTGCATCGTGGACACCCCGTAGAGGAACGTCGCGAACGGGTGGCCGACGTTGTCCTCGAGGTTGCTGGAGGCCTGGATGTCCACCATCAGGAAGACGCCACCGGGCCGGAGCGAGGCCGCGATGCCGGTGAGAACCTCGGCGGGATGCGCCTGGTCGTGGATGGCGTCGAACGCGATGACGAGATCGTACTGATCGCGCTCCCCCAGCTCGGCAACGTCCCGCACGACGAAGTCGGCGTTCGTCAGTCCGAGGCTGGCAGCTTCCGCGCGTCCAGCCGCGATTCCCTCCTCCGAGAAGTCGTAGCCGACGCCGCGGCTGCGTGGGTAGGCCTGGGTGATCAGGTTGATGGCGTGCCCGCTGCCGCAGCCGACGTCGGCCACGCCGATGCCCTCGCGCAGACGCTCGGGCAGCCCCGGGACCAGCGGAAGGATGGAGTCGATCAGTGCCGCGTCCAGGACCGCGCCGCTGTCCTCAGCCATCAGCTTGTGGAACTCCGTGTACTCCGAGTAGGACACACCACCACCGCGTCGGAAGCAGTCCACCAGGTGCGATTCGACGCCCGCCAGCAAGCTGATGAACTGCATCGCCGCGGCAACGTTGTCCGGTCCAGCAGCCCGGGTCAGCAGCGCCGCATGCTCCGGCGGTAACCAGTAGGTGCGCTCGGTGGGGTTGTATTCCACCACCCGCGCGGTGGTCATCCCGCCGAGCCACTCGCGGACGTAGCGCTCCTGGAGATCCGCGGCGCCGGCGATCTCGTGGCTGGTCGCTGCCGGCAGGTCAGCCAGGGTGTCGAAGAGGCCGACCCGGTGACCGATGCTCATCAGCAGCGCGAGGGTAGCGTCGTTGAGGACGCCACCCACCTGCTGCCCGAAGGCCTCGGCGCGAGCCGGATCGAAGGCGAGTGTGTCGCTCATGGTGAACTCCTTCAGTCGGTGCTCTCGAGCATCGACCCCGGCGCGGCTCCGGGCATCGGTGAACTCACCTACTTCTCCGTCGGGTTATGCGCAGCGTAGGAAGCAGCCTCAGTCCGGTTTCGCAGGCCGAGCTTCGACAGGATGCTGGCCACGTGGTGCTCCACCGTGCGGCGACTGATGTAGAGGCGTGCGGCGATCTCTGGGTTCGGCAGCCCCTCAGCCAGTACTGCGAGGACGTCGCGCTCGCGTTTGGTCAGCAGACCGAGCCCTCTCGGTCCGACGCGCGCCGCAGCTGCACCGGCCGACCGCAGCCAGGCGGCGGCCGCATCCGCATCACTGGATGCGCCCAGTTCCTCGAACACCGTCAGAGCGATCCGTGCCTCGGCTACCGCCGGCTCAGGCTCCTGCGCGGCAAGCGCCGTAGCCAGCGACATCCGTGTCCGCGCCACCTCGAGCGGCATCTCCAACCGGCCAAACTGTGCCTGCGCGGCCGACAGGTGTGCGACAGCCTCCGCCTGCTTGCCCTGAGCAACCAGAGCCCGCCCGGCCAGCCGCTCAGCCCGCGCGGTGATCAAGCCGCTGTCTGTCCGCGCACCGAGGGCCGCCAACTGTGCAGCCTCGTCTGCCGCGCCTTTCGAGTTCCCAGTGATGAGACAGGCCTCACCAAGCACCTCACGTAGCCGGGCCTCCTCGAGACACTGGGTCTCCAAAGTGTCGAGTTGCCGTCGCGCCACCGACACTGCCATTGCGGTCTGCCCGGCAGCGAGGTACGCGTCAGCCAGTACGGGGCGGACGATGCTGCGGTCCTCGAAGCCGCTGAGTAGCCGTTGCGCCTCGCCAACCCGGCCCTGGGCGAGCCGCAGGTCGGCAAGGAATGCGGCCGCCTCCGCCTGGACCGCAGGCATTGCGTCCCTGGCGAGCTCTACAGCCGCAGTCAGCTCACCTTCCGCCCGCCGCCAATCACCAGTCGCCACCAGTACTGCGCCGTACGAGGCCCGGCAGGTCGCGTGGAGGTACGGGCAGCCGTACTGCTCGATGAACTCATCCAGGGACCTGGTCCATTGCGCGACCCGCACGAAGTCGGCACCGCGGATGCACGATCGCATCAGCAGACAACTGGTGAAGACGACGGTGTCGAGGTTGGCGCCTTCGCCCCCGAGCGCACCGGCCAGCGCCTCGTCCAGCAGAGCCGTGCCGTCCGTCACCTGGCCGAGGTTGATCAGCGCCGAACCCCACATGCTCAGAGCGCAGAGCTCGAGATCGCGATCCTCTGCTTTGACGCCGACGCCGTGCGCTGCCTCCGACCAGACCGCGACCTCGGCCGGATCGTCCGCCGATCCTCCCTTGGCAAGAGAGGCCCACGCGCTGACCACTGGGTCCTGGACCGATTGGGCCAGCCGGACAGCGCGTGCCGCCCATCCCTTGGCCGCGGCACGATCCCCGAAGTTCGCGTCGTACAGCAGGCTGAGACCGAGTGCCATGAACACGGCCTGTGCCGGTTCCGACCGCCTGAACTTCGCGTACGCCCGCTCCCAGCAGGAGAACGCGTCCCGGACCTCCCCCAGCCACCAGTGCGCATTCCCCAGGCCGGCAAGGCCCTCGGCGGTCGCCTCGATCCCGACCGACTCACCGAACGCACCCCGCGCCGCCGCCCAGTCCCCGCCGGCAAGCGCTTCTCCCCCTGCCGCGAGGAGAGCAACCGTCTCCACCACAACTCCGACGGTACGGGACGTCCACCTCTACCGCAGTAGGCACAGACAACCCACCTCGATGAGTTGACTGTCGTCGGCGGGGCAACTACTCGGGTGCCGGGACGCGCTGCGGCCCCCGGGGAATGTGGGAAGTTCCCGGGGGCCGTGGCGCTTTCACTCAGGGGTGCAGCCACTCAGGGGTGCAGCCACTCAGGGTTCAGCTGCAGCCGGAGGTGCTGCCGCAGCCTTCGCAGACGTAGCAGGAGCCGCTGGGGCGCATCTTGGTGCCGCAGGTGAAGCAGAGCGGGGCATCGACCGAGGTGCCGGTGATGAGTTCGAACATCTCTGCTGTGGTGCGGACCTCAGACGTGTCGATCGGCTTGGCTGACGCCGCCTCCGGGGATGCGGGGGCCTTGTCGGCGACCGGCTCGACGGCCTTCAGGGACTCGGCCTCGGAGATCTCGACCGGGGCCTCGTAGGAACCCGTGTCGAGCTGCCGGGACCGCTCGTCGGCCGAGTAGATCCCCAGTGCGGACCGCTCGTCGAAGGACAGGTGGTCAAGGGCCAGGCGGCGGAAGATGTAGTCCATGATCGACTGCGCCATCCGGACGTCCGGGTCGTCGGTCAGACCGGCCGGCTCGAACTTCAGGTTGGTGAACTTCTGCACGTAGGTCTCCAGCGGGACGCCGTGCTGCAGCGCGATCGAGATCGCGATCGAGAAGGCGTCCATCACCCCGGCCAGGGTGGAACCCTGCTTGCCCATCTTCAGGAAGACCTCGCCCAGCCCGTCGTCGGGGTAGGAGCCGGCCGTCATGTAGCCCTCGGCGCCACCGACGCTGAACGAGGTGGTGCGCGACGGACGCGACTTCGGCAGACGCTTCCGGGTCGGCCGGTACTCGATGATCTTCTCGATGATCGGCTCGGCGGCAGCAGCGTCAGCCGCGGCGCTGGCCTTGGCGGACTTGGAGTCCGACAGCGGCTGGCCCACCTTGCAGTTGTCGCGGTAGACGGCCAGCGCCTTCAGACCAAGCTTCCAACCCTGGTAGTAGACGTCGGCGATTTCCTCGACTGTTGCCGTCTCAGGAAGATTTACGGTTTTGCTAATCGCGCCACTCAAAAATGGCTGCGCGGCCGCCATCATCCGGACGTGGCCCATCGGCCTGATGGCCCGCTCGCCCATCGCGGTGTCGAAGATCTCGTAGTGCTCGGTCTTCAGCCCGGGTGCGTCGACGACGTGGCCGTGCTCCGAGATGTACTCGACGATCGCCTCGATCGTCTCCTCGGTGTAGCCGTACTGACGCAGCGCCCGCGGCACCGTCTGGTTGACGATCTGCATCGAGCCGCCGCCGACCAGCTTCTTGAACTTGACCAGCGAGAAGTCCGGCTCGATCCCGGTGGTGTCGCAGTCCATCATGAAGCCGATGGTCCCGGTCGGGGCGAGCACCGAGGCCTGCGCGTTCCGCCAGCCGTTCTTCGCACCGATCTTCAGCACGCCCTCCCAGGCGGCCGTGGCGTACTTCTGCACGTCCTTGTCGATCTGGTGCACGGTCCGGATCGCGTCGTTGGCCGCGGCGTGCTTGCGCATCACCCGGGTGTGCGCGTCCTTGTTCCGCTCGAACCCGTCGTACGGGCCGACCACTCCGGCCAGTTCGGCGGAGCGCCGGTACGACGTACCCGTCATCAGCGAGGTGATAGCGCCCGCCAGAGCGCGACCACCGTCGGAGTCGTAGGCGTGCCCGGTCGCCATCAGCAGGGCGCCGAGGTTCGCGTAGCCGATGCCGAGCTGCCGGTAGGCGCGGGTGGTGTCGCCGATCGCCTCGGTCGGGAAATCCGCGAAGCAGATCGAGATGTCCATCGCGGTGATGATCAGCTCGACCGCCTTGACGAACTTCTCCGAGTCGAAGGCGTCGTCGTCGGTGAGGAACTTCATCAGGTTCAGCGAGGCGAGGTTGCACGACGAGTTGTCCAGGTGCATGTACTCCGAGCACGGGTTGGACGCGGTGATCCGGCCCGTCTCCGGAGTGGTGTGCCAGTCGTTGATGGTGTCGTCGTACTGCAGACCCGGGTCGGCGCAGGCCCACGCGGCGTGCGCGATCTTGTCGAACAGCTCGCGGGCGTCGACGGTCTCGATGATCGAGTTGTCGATCCGCGCCCGCAGCCCGAACTCGCCCTTCTCCTCCACCGCGCGCATGAACTCGTCCGTCACCCGGACCGAGTTGTTCGCGTTCTGGTACTGCACGGAGGTGATGTCGCGGCCGCCGAGGTCCATGTCGAACCCGGCGTCGCGGAGGACGCGGATCTTGTCCTCCTCGCGCATCTTGGTCTCGACGAACTCCTCGATGTCCGGGTGGTCCACGTCCAGCACGACCATCTTGGCCGCGCGCCGGGTGGCGCCACCGGACTTGATCGTGCCGGCCGAGGCGTCGGCACCGCGCATGAAGCTGACCGGGCCGGAGGCGGTGCCGCCCGAGGACTGCAGCAGCTCCTTCGACGACCGGATCCGGGACAGGTTCAGACCGGCACCGGAGCCGCCCTTGAAGATCAGGCCCTCTTCCTTGTACCAGTTCAGGATCGAGTCCATCGAGTCGTCGACGGCGAGGATGAAGCAGGCCGACACCTGCTGCGGGGAGCTCGTCCCGACGTTGAACCAGACCGGCGAGTTGAAGCTGAAGTACTGGTGCAGCAGCATCCAGGTGAGCTCGTGCTCGAACACCTCGGCGTCGCCCGGCGTGGCGAAGTACCCGTAGTCCTCGCCGGCCTTGCGGTAGGTCTTCACGACCCGGTCGAGCAGCTGCTTGAGGCTCCACTCGCGGTTGTCGTGGCCGACCGCGCCGCGGAAGTACTTGGTGGTGACGATGGTGGAGGCGTTCACGCTCCAGGAGTCGGGGAACTCGACCCCGCGCTGCTCGAAGACGGTCTCACCCGTCTTCCAGTTCTGCTGTACGACGTCGCGGCGCTCCCACGTCACGTCGTCGTACGGGTGCACGCCCTCGGTCGTGAAGATGCGCTCGATGGTGAGTCCCGCCGGGGCGTTCTTGCCCCTGCGGAACCCGGCCGCCGACCTCTTGGTCGGCCCCGAGTGGCCGGTCACCGTCTCTGTCATGGTTGCTCCTCGCCCTGTGTCTGCGGTCTGTCGGGACCGCCCCGTTGGTCGTGCCTGTACTGCGGTGTCGCTAGTTACTGCTGTTTCCCCGGTTTATGTCTTGAGGGTGGGTTCGGTGCCCTCGGGCTCTTTCTCGGCCCGGAGCAACGCGATCTCCGTCTCGAAGTCGTCGGCCGACTCGAACTGGCGGTAGACGCTGGCGAACCGCAGGTACGCGACCTCGTCCAGCTCCCGCAGCGGCCCGAGGATGGCCAGGCCGACCTCGTGCGCGGGCACCTCCGGCGAGCCGCCGGCCTTCAGCGCGTCCTCGACCCGCTGGCCCAGCCGGGCCAGGGCGTCGACGTCGACGGGGCGGCCCTTGCAGGCCTTGCCCACACCGTTGATGACCTTCTCCCGGCTGAACGGCTCGGTGGCGCCGGAGCGCTTCACGACCGTCAACTGCATCTGCTCGACGGTGGTGAACCGCTTCTCGCAGACCGGGCACTGCCGCCGGCGGCGGATCGCTCCGCCGTCCTCGGCGACCCGGCTGTCGACCACCCGGGAGTCCACGTGCCGGCAATAAGGACAGTGCACGACGAACCACTCCTCCCGTACGTCGACCGACCCCTGCCTGGGGACGAATCTGTGGATCAGCTGGGGACAACTTGTGCATGACCTGTGTGTAACCAACCACTACCTGTGGATGACTTACAGGCTTGTAACTACTACATCTAGGGATGCTACGTCGCTGCTCCGACAGTTTGCAAGAACGATCGGATCTCGCGCGCGTCTCAGTAGTTCCAACACTCCCGCGACCAGATGTACTCCCGCGTGGCGCCGCCGGAACGGCCCGAGGGAGGCGCAAAATACGGTCGTCCGGACCTCTTGCGGGAGGCCCTGACGACGGCTGCCCGGAGATCCGCGGGATCCCCCGCGAGTACGCCGTACGGGCAACCGGCCATCGATCGCGGACAGGCCCGGCGCAGGCCCCCGGGATGGGTGAGGATGTGGGGATGAAGCCGGTCATTCTCGATGTCGACACGGGGCTCGACGACGCGTGCGCCCTGCTGTTGGCCGCCCGCCATCCGGATCTCGACCTCAAGGCGGTGACCTGCGTCGGCGGCAACGTCGGCCTCGAGGAGGTCGTCGTCAACACGCTCACCGTGCTCGAGGCGGCGGGGCGGACGGACGTACCGGTGGGGCGGGGCGCCGCCCGACCGCTGTTGCAGCCGGTGCGCTCCGCGCCGCACGTCCACGGCGCCGACGGCCTCGGTGACCTGGACTGGCCCAAATCCACCCGTACTGCGGACAGTCGGCATGCAGTCGAGTTGCTCCGCGAGGTGTTGCTGGAAGCGGTCAGCCTCGGCGAGCCGATCACGCTGATCCCACTGGCGCCGATGACGAACATCGCTCTGCTGCTGCGGACCTATCCGGAGGCGGCCGAGGGTTTGCGCGAGATCGTCTTCATGGGGGGCGCGGCCGGGATCGGCAACGCGACCGCTTCCGCGGAGTTCAACATCTGGACCGACCCGGAGGCGGCCGCGATCGTGCTCGGCGCGGCCGGCGAACTCGGCGTACCGGTGACCATGTACGGGCTGGACGTGTTCTACGACGTGCTGATCACGCTCGACGAGGCACGCGGGCTGGCCGGATCGCGGTCGGCGGAGCTGGCCGGGAAGCTGATCGAGAAGCGGAGCCTGCTCTACCGCTCCGACGGCGCGAGCATCGGGGACGGTGGCGCGGTGTGTGCGGTGATCGACCCGACCGGGCTGACCACCGAACCGTTCCCGCTGCGGATCGAACTGTCCGGCAGCTGGTCCCGGGGCCGCACGATCGTGGACACCCGCGACTGGACCGGCGACCTGACGAGCGACCCGTACGGCGCGGCGCCGACCGTAGTACAGGTCGCTACTGCCGTCGATGGCCGGCGCTACGCGGATCTCTGGCTGAAAACGGTCAAATAGCTGGCCCGTACTTGTCGTTCCCGGGGACGGCGTGATTGCATGGCAATCGTTTGCCATTTGTTGCCGAATCGCCGTGTCCGCTGAGGAGAACCGTGCCTGACGCCAAACGCCGCTACGCCGTCGTGGGACTGGGAGCCCGCGCCCAGACTTTCGTCGATGCGCTGGCCGGCCCGTACGCCGATCGCGCCGAGCTGGTGGGGTTCTGCGACGTGAACCAGACCCGGATGACCGTGCACAACCGGTGGATCGCTGAGGACCACGGGCACGCGGCGGTCCCGCAGTACGGTGCCGGTGATTTCGGGCGGATGCTGGCCGAGCAGCGGGTCGACGTCGTGGTGGTGACGTCGATGGACCGCACTCACGACGACTACATCGTGGCCGCGCTGGAGGCGGGGTGTGATGTCGTCACCGAGAAGCCGATGACGACTGATCCCGCTCGGTGCCGGCGGATCCTGGACGCTGCCGAGAAGACCGGCGGGGAGGTGCGGGTGGCGTTCAACTATCGCTACAACCCGGTGCACGAGAAGGTGCGCGAGGTGCTCGCGTCGGGGGCGATCGGTGACATCGGTTCGGTGCATTTCGAGTGGCTGCTCGATGTGCGGCACGGCGCCGACTATTTCCGCCGGTGGCACCGCGACAAGGCGAATGCCGGTGGGCTGATGGTGCACAAGGCGACCCACCATTTCGATCTGGTGAACTGGTGGATCGACGCGGAACCGGTGACGGTTTACGCGGACGGGAAGCTGTTCTTCTACGGGGATTCCAATGGGAAGCGGCGAGGGTTGGCCCGGGACTACGAGCGGGCGGCTGGTTCCGCGGCGGCCGCGGACGATCCCTTTGCGATCAAGCTGGCCGAGTCGGACAAGTTGCGCGAGCTCTATCTCGAGGCGGAGCACGAGGACGGGTACTACCGGGATCAGAACGTCTTCGGAGCGGGGATCACCATCGAGGACGACATGGCGGTGCTCGTGCGGTACTCGTCCGGCGCTTCGCTGAGTTACCACCTGACGGCGTACTCGCCGTGGGAGGGGTACCGGATCGGGTTCAACGGGAGTGCTGGGCGGCTTGAGTTACTGGTCCGCGAGAACACGTTCGCGGCACAGACCGAGGGACATCAGCATTCGACGGCCGTTCAGCACGGTGATGCTGCTCCGGGTGAGACGGAGGCGCTTTTGACGCTTCATCCGCATTGGGAGCCGCCGCAGACGTTGCTGCACGGGGAACTTGCTCAGGGACACGGGGGTGGGGATGCCCGGCTGCTCGAGTCGCTCTTCGGCGATCCGGCCGAAGATCCGCTCGGCCGCTCGGCAGACCACCACGACGGCGCCCGCTCCCTACTCATCGGCCTCGCCGCCAACCAGTCCTTCACCACCGGCCAACCAGTCGACGTCACCACGCTGCTCGCGGACGCCTGATCCCCGGTCGCGGCGATCACTCCTTGATCGAAGTGGTCCGCGGAGTTGACAACGGGTTCTGGTTTATCGATTATCGAGATATCGGTAATCGATAAGTCGGAGGTGTGTGTCGTGGGATTCCGTAGGCCTGACTGGCTCGCAGAACTACAAGGACTCGTCACGGCCGCCCTGGTCCTCCTGGCCGGGATCGTCGTGTTCAACATCGTCACGCTCGCCGACGGCGGGGTCGTGGTCGCCCAGGTGCCGGCCGATGCGGTGACGGGGGTTGGGGGTGCCACGGGCGGGCTGCGGGACGGTGCGGTCGTCGACGGTGACGTCGAGGTGCTCGTCGCGGAACCCACACCGCGCCAGCTGGTGACGTACCACCTGACCAGGCTCCCGACGTTCGCCGTCGCGGGAGCTGTGCTGGCCCTGCTCTGGACCGCGTTGCGCCGGGCTCGTCGCGGAGATCCGTTCAGCGCCGGTACGGTCCAGCGGCTCCGCCTGATCGGCTGGGTTGCCCTGGTCGGCGGCATCCTGGCACAACTGGTCCAGATGATCGCTTCGCTCGAACTGACCTCGCAGGTCACCGCGGACGGCAGGCTGTCGGCCACACAGGACCTGGGAACGACCGGACTGTTCCTGCTGGTGGGCTTCGGGTTCTTCGCGATCGCCGAAATCCTCCGGCGCGGGTTGGCACTGCGGACCGAACTGGAATCCGTCATCTGATGCCACCCGAGGAGAGTCATCGCGTCGACGTCCATCTGGACAAGCTCCTGGCCGACCGCGGCCTGACCCTGACCGAACTGGCGGACCGGGTCGGCCTGACGCTCGCCAATCTGTCCGTACTGAAGAACGGGCGGGCGAAGGCGATCCGGTTCACTACTCTGACGGCGCTCTGCCAGGAATTGGATTGCCAGCCGAGCGACCTGCTGACCGTCCGCCGCCCTTGACCCTCGATGGCATCCAGGCCTGATCGAGGACGCGCGTCATCCAGATCGAGTCGCCGCGCTCGGCATCCTTGGTGACGCGATCGCTCCGGTGGAAATCGAGCTTCTCGAGGACACGGAACGACGGCGCATTCCACTCCCGCACGGTCGCCCACAATCGTCGGCGTCCTGTCAGGGCCGCGGCTTCGAGAACCGCACGCGCGGCCTCGGTGGCATAGCCGTGGCCGTGAGCCCGCTGCGCAAGCTCGTAGGCGATCTCGGGTTCGTCGAAGGAGGCCTGGCCGACGGTCAATCCGCAGTATCCGATGAACTCGCCCGTGTCGCGCCGCTCGATCGGCAGCAACCCCAAGCCGGGGTCGGCGGCCAGCGGATTGCGGATGAGCCACCCACGAATGTCCTCGACCGTCGGGCGCCCCTCCGCGTCGATTCGCCGTAGCGCACGGCGATCCCGCTCCAGCCACAACCCGCGGTACTCCTCGGCATCCGACGGCAACCATCGCCGCATGCGCAGCCGTTCGGTCTCGAGCTCCGCCGGCAGATCCCCATATGTCGCCACCTGACCAACCTATTAGGTGCGGTGACAGCGGGGGTGGTGGTCAGCGGACGGGGATCTGGAGGGTTTGGCCGGGGGTGAGGTCGGCGGCGGTGCGGAGGTTGTTGAGGTCGGCGATCTTCTCGACCACAGTGGCCGGGTTCTCGCTCGGGTTGGTCTCCTGGGCGATCGACCAGAGGGACTGGCCGGCGCCGACCTGGACCTGAATCGTGCGGGAGAACTGCGGCTCGGGGTCGAGCACCCCCGCGACCCGGAGGCCGAGGACCGCGATCGCGGCGCCGAAGACCAGGACCGAGAGCGTGGTGAGCAGCAACTTGCCGCGCCGGGTGAGTTGCAGCGCCGAGGGCTCGATCTCGGCGACCGGCTGACGGCGGACGCGAACTCCCTGCCGTCCGGCCTCGCCGACGGCGCGCACCTGAACGTGGCGGCCGAGCTCCTCACCGGAGCAGGCGCGCACCGGCATGCGCTCGGTGGTCGTACCGGCGATTCTCGGCCGGGGGCGCCGGCGGGGGTCGACCTCGGGTGACTGCTTCACCTCGGTCGTCGCCAGTGCGTCTGTTGCCAGCGCCGCTGTGCTCATCGGATCCTCCAGACCCTCGTCCAGACCTCGTCCTGCGGTGTCGATCCCTGTCTACCGGCCGCCTCCGACAGTTTTCGGTGAGTGGCCCGCGAACTCGTGCCGCGGACCGCCCGGCGACCTTCCGGCGACCGGCCCGAACACCTGTTCGATCGAACGCCTGTACGAATGATTAACCGAACGCCGCCCGCCGCGCAACCATTCCCACCAGGACACGCCGTGGAAATTCCCTCCGGCCCGAGCGCCTATAACCTGACACACGAACAAACGTGCGAACCGACACGCCTTCGAACAGATGTTTGAAGAATCTCAGGATTCGGTCTACGGTCTTCTCAGTCGACAAAGCAGGCCGGGCTTCACCGCCGGCCCGATCCGAGGAGTTGCCACCGATGGCCAAGCCGAGCGGTTCCAGCAAGGACCAGCGCAGCGCTGCGGGCAAGCGCGGCCAGAACGTGGCCGACCAGACCGTGTCCGAGCTACCCGACGGCCCTGCGGACGCGACCGGCCTGACCCCGCGGCAGCGCCGGGTGCTGGACGTCATCCGCGATTCGGTCGACAGCCGCGGCTACCCGCCCTCGATGCGGGAGATCGGCGAGAAGGTCGGGCTGACCAGTTCGTCGTCGGTGTCGCACCAGTTGCGGGTGCTGGAGCAGAAGGGCCTGCTCCGCCGCGACCCGAACCGCCCCCGGGCGATCGAGGTGCGCTATCCCAACGAGGTCGCCGACGCCGCCCGGCGCGGATCGTTCGGCTCCGTGCGGCAGACGGCGTACGACGAGACTGGTGCGGGCGACGCCCACCCGGACGCGGTCTACGTGCCGGTGGTCGGCCAGATCGCCGCCGGTAACCCGATCCTTGCCGAGCAGGACATCGAAGAGGTCTTCCCGTTGCCCAGGGCAATGGTCGGCGAAGGCACCCTGTTCATGCTGAAGGTCAAGGGCGAGTCGATGATCGACGCGGCCATCTGCGACGGCGACTGGGTGGTCGTGCGGCAGGAGCAGACCGCGGAGAACGGTGACATCGTCGCTGCCATGATCGACGGCGAGGCGACGGTGAAGACGTTCAAGAAGACCAAGAACGAGATTTGGCTGCTACCACACAACCCCGCTTTCGAGCCGATCGACGGCAAGGACGCGACCATTCTCGGAAAGGTCGTAACAGTTCTGCGGCGTGTCTGACATCTCAGACGGCGCGCGAAGTCGGGCGTGTCGTGTCAGCATTGAGCTATGACGACTGTCTATGACTTCAGTGCCGCACGGATCGAAGGCAATGAACAGTCTCTTGCCGACTTCCGTGACCAGGTGCTCCTGGTGGTGAACACGGCTTCGCAGTGCAGCCAGACGCCGCAGTACACCGGGCTGCAGAAGCTGTACAAGTCGTACCGGAAACAAGGCTTCTCGGTGCTTGGTTTTCCCTGCGACCAGTTCGGCCACCAGGAGCCCGGCGACGAGAACGAGATCGCGAACTTCTGCTCGACGATCTACCACGTGACGTTCCCGATGTTCGCGAAGATCGACGTGAACGGGTCCAAGACGCTCCCGCTCTTCAACTGGCTGAAGCGGGAGCAGGGCGGACTGCTCGGCGGGCGGATCAAGTGGAACTTCACGAAGTTCCTGATCGGGCGCGACGGTGCGGTCATCGCACGCTACGCACCGACGCACACGCCGGAGAAACTGACGGACAAGATCGAAGCGGCTCTCGCGGTCCCAGCGCCGAGCCGACGGGAAACGAACGACTGACTTCTCCTGCACAGTCAGGTGGAATCGATGCCTGATTGCTTGAGACAAACAAACAGTTCCTGTCGCAGCGCATCATTCCCGTGCACGTCTGCACGTTTGGGTGGTTGTCAGCGGAGGACTGATTCTGGGTCGATGTCCAGGCGGAGGCCTCGCCAGACGGGGTGGCGGAGGCGGCCGTCGCCGGCCCAGCCGGAGTAGGTGACTTCGGCTACCAGGAGAGGGTCCAGCCAGTGGGCGGCTCGACGGTCCGCGTTCGGGACTGTGGAGACGTCGAAGGGTGGGTGGTCGATCTCCAGGGCTGCCAGTTCGGCACTGAGGACTTCGAGCATGGCGAAGTCCAGGCCCGAGCCGACCTTGCCGATCAGGACCAGGTCACCACCGGGTT
>NZ_DASRXP010000423.1:0-11713 GCF_035687465.1 Kribbella sp. | reverse complement strand
AACCGGAACTGCAGCTTCCGGGATCCGTCCGGCATCGCGCGGACGCCGTCGGCCCCCTTCTTGTACCCGGCGTCGTCGAGGATCTTGTTGGCCTTGGCAACATCGAAGGTGACCTTCTCGTCCCCGGTCGCCTCCCAGAAGAAGTCCTTGTACATCGGCGGCACGATCGATCCGTCGGCCAGCCGGGCCAGCCCGTTCTGCACCTCGTCGACCAGCTTCTGCTTGTCGATCGCGGTGTGGATCGCCTGCCTGACCTTCGGGTCCTTCAGCGCCGGATGCCCGTCACCGATCGGCTTGTTGTCGCTGGTGGTGGCACCATGGTTGATCTGCAGGTACGACGCCCGCCGGCCCTCGGTGTTCCACTGCACGATGTTGCCGTCACCCTGCAGGGCCTGGAAGTCCGGCGGTGCGAGCCGGCCGATCAGGTCGATGTCGCCCTTCTTCAGTCCGACCACCGCGGCCGCCGGGTTGTCGTAGAAGATCATCTGCAGTTCGTCGATCTTGGCCTTGCCGCGCCAGTAGTCCGGGTTCGCGACGAGCTTCACGTACTGGTCCTTCTTGTGCTCCACCGCGATGTAGGGACCACTCGTCACGGCCGGATAGTCGTCGGCCTCGTACTTCGCGATGTCGCCGACCTTCTCCCAGACGTGCTTGGGCAGGATCGGTACCGGGTTCTCCAGCATCGAGGCCTGCGGGGCCTTCAGCTTGATGGTGAGGTCCTGGCCGCTCGCGGTGACACTGGCGAAGTTCTCCACCGCCGGGCCGTTCGCGGTCTTGGCGCCGTCGTCCGTGATCATCTTGTTGAAGGTCCAGGCGGCGTCCTCGGCGGTCAGCGGCTGGCCGTCCGACCACTTGGTCTGGCGGATCTTGAAGGTCCAGGTCAGCCCGTCGGGCGAGGTGGTCCAGGACTCGGCCAGATCCGGGCTCGGCTGCAGGGTCTTGGAATCGGTGACGGTCAGGAAGCCGTACATCCAGCGGTGGATCGACGAGGACACCAGCCGGACCGCCAGGAACGGGTTCATCGAGTCCATCGACTGGGTCGCTCCGACCCGGATCACCTTCTTGACGGGCTCGTCCGCAGCCTGCGCAGCCGTCCCAGGTAGCGCTCCGAGTGCCAGCAGTCCTGTTGCGGCCAGTACCGCGACCCACTGCCTCCTGTTGCCCAGCCTCATCCCCCACACACACCTTTCCGCCTTGGTGGTTTAGGGAGAAAACCACACCAGATCCGGGTGCCGTGTCAACGCAACGCGGAAATTTGTTTCTGAACTGTTCCCCAAGTTGGTGGACTATTTTCTACTTGACTACACAGACGTGTAGTAGTTTCATCGTCTGTGTAGCACAACCACTGCGAGAGGAGGCTCCGATGGATCGGCCGGCCGACGATCTGACCGCACGGGCGCGGATCCGTGATGCCGCCCTGCGGCTCTTCACCGAGCGAGGCATCGAGGGTGCGTCGATCCGCGACATCGCTGCGGCTGCCGGGGTGTCATCCGGCCTGATCCGGCATCACTTCGGCTCCAAGGAAGCCCTCCGCGAGGCCTGCGACCGGTACGCGATCGACCGGATGGCCGAGCTCCGCAAGCGCCTGGTCACCGAAGGAGGTATGGCCGACGAGGCCGCCGTCGCAGCGACGCCTCCGGTGGCCATCCCCCTGCAGAGCTATCTGGTCCGGTCGATGATGGACGGCTCGGCCACCTCCGTGGCGCTCTTCGACGAGATGGTCGAGCTCGCCGAGCAGTGGGCGATGCGCTACCAGGTGAAGACGGACGACCTCCGCGCCTACGCGACGATCCTGGTCGCGATGCAGCTGGGTGTCTTCGTACTGCGGGACCGGGTGTCGGGATCCCTCGGCGAGGACATCACCGACCCGGCCGGGTGGGCCCGGATGAACCAGGCCTTCCTCGACGTCTTCGCGAACCCCTTGCTGACCCCCGAGCAGGCCGAACAGGCCCGCTCGGCCCTGAAGAGACCACCCGAGTAGGAGCGGAAATGTCAGAGGCGATCAGTACTGAAGGCCTGGTCAAGGCGTTCGGGCAGACGCGAGCGCTGGACGGACTGGACCTGACCGTCCACACCGGCGAGGTGCACGGCTTCCTGGGGCCCAACGGCGCCGGGAAGACGACGACCATCCGGATTCTGTTGGGGATGACCCGGGCCGACGAGGGCAAGGCGCAGTTGCTGGGCGGCGATCCCTGGTCCGACGCGACGGACCTGCATCGCCGGCTGGCCTATGTCCCCGGCGACGTGACGTTGTGGCCGAACCTGACCGGCGGCGAGGCGATCGACCTGCTCGGCCGGATGCGCGGCGGCCTGGACAAGGCCCGCAAGGCGGCACTGTTGGAGCGGTTCGACCTGGATCCGCGGAAGAAGGCCCGCACCTACTCCAAGGGCAACCGGCAGAAGGTGGCCCTGATCGCCGCCCTGGCGTCCGACGTCGAGCTTCTGCTGCTCGACGAGCCCACCTCCGGCCTGGATCCCCTGATGGAGGACGTCTTCCGACAGGTCGTCCAGGAGGAGAGCGACCGGGAGGGACGCACGGTCCTGCTGTCGAGCCACATCCTTTCGGAGGTGGAGGCGCTGTGCGACCGGGTCACGATCATCCGGGCCGGACGCGCCGCGGAGACCGGCACGCTGAGCGAACTGCGGCACCTGACCCGGACCTCCGTCCAGGCCGAACTGCTGGGATCACCTGACGGCCTCGCCGACCTGAAAGGCGTGCACGACTTCCACCTCCAGGACGGCCAGGTGCACTTCGCGGTCGACGCCGACGCCCTCAATCCGGTACTACGGCGCCTGGCCGAGGTCGGCGTACAGAGTCTGGTTTGTCAGCCGCCCACGCTGGAAGAGCTGTTCTTGCGTCTCTACGAGCCGGAGGGATCGCGATGAAGACGCTGGCCGGTACCGGTGGACTGATCCGGCTGATCCTGCGGCGGGACCGGGTGATCCTGCCGATCTGGATCGTGCTGCTCTGCTTGATCCCGATCAGCTACGTCAACACCTTCGCGGACCTGTACCCGACGGCGGAATCCCGGCAGCAGTACGCCGACAACGCGGGCTTCATCACGCTCTACGGACAGCTATCCGGGACCAGCCTCGGCGAGTTCATCACCTGGCGAGTGGGATTCGTCCCGGTGATCGTCGGACTGATCAGCCTGCTCACGGTGATCCGGCACACCCGGGTGGAGGAGGAGACCGGGCGGAGCGAGCTGCTCGGATCGAGCGTCGTCGGACGGCACGCGGGACTGGCCGCCGCCCTGGTGACCACCTTCGGCGCGAACCTGCTGCTCGCAGTACTGCTTGCCCTGGGCATGCAAAGCCAGGATCTGCCACTGGCGGGTTCAGTTGCCCTCAGCCTCGAATTCGTCTGCTGTGGTTGGGTTTTCGCCGCGGTCGGAGCCGTCGCGGCACAGCTCACCGCGAGCGCCGGCACGGCACGGGGAATCGCCATCGGCGCCCTCGGCGTCTCCTACCTGTTCCGAGCGGCTGGTGACACGAGCGCCCACAGCGACGGTGGACTTGCCTGGCTTTCCTGGTTGTCCCCGATCGGCTGGGCGCAACGGATCCAGCCCTACGGCGGCAACCGCTGGTGGCTTGTTTTGTTGGCGTTCGCCCTCACGGCCGCTCTGATCGCGGCGGCGGCGTTCCTGTCCGTACGGCGTGACGTCGGCTCGGGCTTGTTGCCGGCCCGCCTGGGTCCGGCCGAAGGAGCCCCGAGCCTTCGGACGCCGCTGGCGCTCGCGTGGCGGTTGCATCGCGGACTGCTGGCCGGGTGGATCGCCGGATTCGCCTTGCTGGGCGTCTTGTTCGGCGGGGTCGCCGAGGGGGTCGGCGAGATGATCCAGGACGACCAGGACGTGCAGGAGATCTTCGCCCGGCTCGGGGGTTCCAGCGGGCTGATCGATTCCTACTTCGCGGGCGTGATGACGATCGTCGGGCTGATCGCGTCGGCGTACGCGGTCCAGGCCGCCCTCCGGCTTCGCGCGGAGGAGACCAGTGGACGGGCCGAGCCGGTGCTCGCCACCGCGACCGGGCGATGGCAGTGGGCCGGCAGTCACCTTGTCTTCGCGCTGCTGGGACCTGCTGTCACGCTGCTGGTCGCCGGGTTCGCTGCCGGGCTGACCTACGGGGTCGCGGTGGGTGAGGTGGGTCGGCAAGTGCCACGACTGTTGGCTGCCTCACTGGTCCAACTGCCCGCGGTCTGGGTGCTGGCGGCGATCGCGATCGCCTTGTTCGGGCTGCTCCCCCGCGCGTCCGCGGTGGCCTGGGCGGGGCCTGCGGTCTGCTTGCTGATCGGACTGGTCGGCGCCGGCGCAAACCTGGCCGGGTGGGTCCAGGACGTCTCGCCGTTCAGCCACCTTCCGCATCTCCCGGGCGGCTCGACCACGGCGACACCGCTGATCATTCTGGTCGTGATCGCCGCCGCCGTGGGTCTCGCCGGCCTGGCCGGCCTCCGCCGAAGAGACCTCCCGACCAGCTGACGACCTTGATCCGTGGAACCAAGTTCCACAAAATCCCACCCGGAGCTCTTCTCTGCGGTAAGCGTTTCCCCTACGGTGAGCGAGCGTACGCGGACAGTTAACGCCCCCACGACTATCCGATGAGGTGCCCCATGAAGAAACGCTCTCGCGCGCTCTGCGCCCTGGCGTCGGTGGCCGGTTTGATGCTGTCGGCCCCGACTGCCTTCGCGGAGGTCGAGCCCGGCGGCTGGACGTCGTACTCGCCCACTTTCACTGTGCAGCAACGCGGCTGCGGCGTGGTGAACAACCTGACCTTCCAGCTGACCTGCTCGACCGGCAGCGGCGACCAGCGGGCCGAACGACGGTACGCAACCTACTCCAGCGGCACCCGGCAGTTCGAGGGGTACTTCCGGATCAGTTCGATGGCCGGCACCCGGATCAGCCTCAAGCAGACCTTCAACGAGAGCGCGGCCGGCCCGTTCTTCATGCTCGCGGTGGAACGCGGCGGCCGCCTGTACCGGGTCGGTGGCGACACCATCGCGACCGGCGCGACCGTCGGCACCACGGTCCGGGTGAACACCGTGCACGTGGTCGGCAGCGCGCACCGGACCTACATCAACGGCTCGCAGCGGCACAGCATGTCGAGCCCAGGTGGCAACTTCTACGACAAGTTCGGCTCGTACCGGACCGACAGTGGCGCCGGCCCGATCACCACGGTGTGGAGCGACGTCAGGTTCTGGCGGAAGTAAAGATGATCCGCACCGCCACAGCGATCCTGCTGCTGGCCGCACTGACCGGTTGCTCGTCGACCGGTCAGCCGGGCGGCTCCGCTCAGAAGGCCGTGAAGTTCGAGCTCACCGCGTCACTGATCTCGCCGATCGACATCACCCTGGACTGGTCCGGTACGCCGGCCGACGTGACCAGCACGATCGTGGAGTTCGCCACCGAACCCGAGGGCCGCTACACGATCCTCGACTTCCTCCCGGCCGGCGAGCACACCTACAAGCATCCCGACCTGATGCCGAAGACGCCGTTCTACTACCGCGTCACCCCGGTCCTCGGACCGGCTTCAGCCACCGTCGACGTTCGCTTGCCCGCAGCAACAACCTTCCGAGCTGGTACTACGGACGCCGCGTCCCGTGGATCCGTCAAGGCAGCAGCCGGTACGCCGACGAACGTGACCGCAAAGTCCCTTCCGGACAACGGGATCCGGGTCACCTGGACCGACAATGCGACCGACGAAGAGGGTTATCTGCTGGAGATCAAGCCGCACGACAAAGCGGAGTACCGGGTGGCTGGTTTCATCGACCCGGATTCCACCTTCACCGAACTGAGCACAGTGCCGGAGGAGCGGAACGCGACGTACCGGGTCCGTGCGTTCTACCGCGGTCAGGCGTCGAACCTCGCGCATCAGACGACGGGCACCGGCACTCCCTGACGAGGTCAGTGCTTGGCGTTGCGGGACCAGACGAAGCAGTAGACGCCGTAGCAGGCAAGGCCGAGCGCCATCATAGTGAGCAGGACCGATCCGAACGGCTGGTCCTTCACCGTGTGCAGGGCGGCGTCGAGGCCGCCGGCCTTCTTGGGGTCGTAGCTGATCGATGCCCAGGCGAAGAGCACGCCGACGACGATGAACGCGATTCCCTTGGCCGCGTAGCCGATCCGGCCGAGCAAGATCGTGGTGTCGGACACCCCGCCGGCCAGGTCCTCGGTGAACTTCTTCGTCACGGACTTGTAGATCTGCCGGACCCCGATGCCGATGATGACGAGGCCGACGATCACGATCAGTACGCGGCCCGCGCCGTTCTCCATCAGCCGGGCGCTCATCGACCGCTGGTTTCCGGTGCTCGAACCAGCCGAGCCCGTCGCGACCCGGATCGCGGTGATTCCGAGGAACAGGTAGACGACTCCGCGACCAGCAGCGGACACCTTCTTCTCGGTCTTCTCGAGCCGCCCGTAGGCCAGCTCGAGGCCCTTCCAGATCACCAGCGCGAACAGGCCGATCGCGACCACCCAGAGCAGCACCTTGCCGAACGGCTTGTCGGCGAGTTCCTGCAGTGCGCCCGTCTGCGATGCCTCCTCGGAGGACTTGCCCCAGGCGAGTTGCAGCGCGATCCACGCGATGAGCAGGTGGACCACGCCGTACGCGATCAGGCCGACGGTGATCGACACGTCGTACAGGCGGCTCTGCTGGGCTTTCTGGGCGGTCCTCATGGGTCATCCCGTACCCAGGCGTAAAACAGTCAGGCGGAGACGGGTGCGCTCGCCTCACGGTCGGCCAGCTCGACGTCGCCATACTCGCCCGCGGCGACGGCCCGACGACCGAGCGTCCACACATAGACGAAGAACGCCACTTCGACGATCACGCCGATACCGACCCGTACTGCGGTCGGCAGCGGCGACGGGGTGACGAAGCCCTCGATGAGACCGGTGATCAGCAGGATCACCGCGATGCCGATCGCCATGCCCACTGTTGCCCGGCCGGTCTGGGCGAGCGCCTGCATCCGGGTCCTCGGTCCTGGTGCGATCCAGGCCCAGCCGAGCCGGAGACCGGCCGCGGAGGCCACGAAAACGGCGGTCAGCTCGAGCAGGCCATGCGGGGTGATCAGGCCGAAGAAGACATCGCCCTTGTCGTGGCCGATCATCACGCCGGCGCTGACGCCGAGGTTGACCGCGTTGCTCCAGAGCACGAAGAGCGTGGGGACCAGCACGACGCCGATCGCCAGGACCGCGGCGGAGATGGTCGCGTTGTTGAGCCAGACCTGGAGGGCGAAGTCCTGGGCCGGGTTCTCCGAGTAGTAGTTGGCGAAATCCTTGTCGACCAACTGCTGGATCTGCGCGGGCGTCGCGACCGAGTCGAGCACCTCCGGGTGCGCGATGATCCGCCAGGCGACCCAGGCCGCGACCAGGTAGAACAGCAGGCCGATGGTGAGCCACCAGCGGCGCGCGGCGTACAGGGCGGCCGGGAAGCTGACCAGGAAGTACCGAGAGATGTCGCGCCAGACAGGAGCCTGTACGCCGGTTACAGCGCCGCGGGCGTCGGCTATCACGCCCGACAACCTGCCGACCGTCACCGGGTCGGCACCAGCCGCGCGCAAGGCCGAGAGGTGCGTCCCGACACGCTGGTAGAGCAGCACGAGTTCGTCGGCCTCGGCACCGGTCAACCGCCGCTGCCGCCGGGTCAACTGAGCCAACCGATCCCACTGAGGCTGATGAACCGAAACGAACGCCTCGACGTCCATCACAGCCTCCTCTGCCTCGCCGGATCCCCTGCGCTGGCAGAGAGTGTCTCGCATCGGAGGGTCGGTGCGTAGCTCCGGTGTCCAGGTGGGTGCATCGCAAGGCGGAGTGGGAGGCTCGATGCGGTGTTCATCGTGCCTTCCACTCCAACGCCGCGAGGTGCCCGCCTGGGCGCCGGAGATACGTGCCGCCCCTTCGATGCGAGACACTTGGCCGGACGTAGTGTCTTTGGAGGAGGGGCGCGGGTGTCTCAGCTGGTCACCGGGGAAGCGGTCGTCCTCCAGGTGCGGATCGCGCGGATGCCGACGCGGGCGCTGGCGTGCGCGATCGACTTCGTGCTGCAGATGATCGTGCTCGGCGTGCTGCTGACCCTGCTCTTCGGGTTCCTGATCACGACGGCCAGCGAGGCGCTCGGGACCGCGATCGTGCTCATCGTGGTGCTGCTGGTGCTGGTCGGCTACCGCGTGGTGATGGAGACGCTGACGCGCGGGCGGACCCTCGGCAAAATGATGCTGGGGTTGAAGGTGGTCCGCGACGACGGCAGCTCGATCCGGTTCCGGCACGCGCTGGTGCGGACGCTGCTCTGGGTCTTCGTGGACTTCGCGCCCTGGTTCGCGGCCAGCCCCGGCATCGTGGCGAGCCTGATGAACAAGCAGGGCAAGCGGATCGGCGACATGGTGGCGGGGACCGTGGTGCTCCGCGAACGGCACCAGCCGATGGCGTCACCACCGCTGTTCGTGCCAGGTCACCTGGTGCAGTGGGCGCAGTCGCTGGAGTTGTCGCGGCTCTCCGACGAATTGGCGAACACGTCCCGCGAGTACCTCGCGCGCTACAAGGAGCTGGAACCAGGAGCACGAGTCGCCCTCGGTGACGCACTGGCCTTCCGCGTCGGCGGAGTCACGGCACCTGCCCCGCCCGTACCGATCTCGTCGCCCGCGTTCCTGTCCGCAGTACTAGCCGAACGCCGCCGCCGGGAACTGGCCCGGCTCGCCGCCCATCGCCCCACGTACGGCGGCCTCTTCACCCCGAGCACCCCGTACTCCGCACCCAACCCCTACGGCACCCCGCAGCCCAGTGCTCCTCAGCCCGGCCCGTTCCCCGCGCCCGCACAACCCGCCCCACCCCGCGCCCCCCAGGTCAACCCGGGCGGCTGGCACGCCCCGGGCAGCAACGAACCCAACCAGTGGTTCTGAACAACGCGAAGGCGCCCCACCGAGCTGGTGGGGCGCCTTCGTTTGCGTTCCGGAGTACTGGGTCGACTCAGTAGCGGTAGGCGTCCGACTTGTACGGGCCCTCGACCGGAATTCCGAGGTACTCGGCCTGCTCCTTGGACAGCTCGGTCAGCTTCACGCCGAGCGCGCCGAGGTGGAGGCGGGCGACCATCTCGTCCAGGTGCTTGGGGAGCACGTAGACGTCGGTCGGGTACTCCGTGGTCTTCACGAAGAGCTCGATCTGCGCCAGCACCTGGTTGGTGAACGAGTTCGACATCACGAAGGACGGGTGACCGGTCGCGTTGCCGAGGTTCAGCAGGCGGCCCTCGGACAGGATGATCACGGTGTGGCCGTCGGCGAAGCGGAACTCGTCGACCTGCGGCTTGATCGTGACGCGCTCGATGCCGGCCGTCTTGTACAGCCCGGCCATGTCGATCTCGTTGTCGAAGTGGCCGATGTTGCCGACGATCGCCTGGTGCTTCATCCGGGACATCTGGTCCGCGGTGATGACGTCCTTGTTGCCGGTCGTCGTGATGAAGATGTCAGCGGTGCCGACGACCTCGTCCAGGGTGGTGACCTGGTAGCCGTCCATCGCCGCCTGCAGGGCGCAGATCGGGTCGATCTCGGTGACGATCACCCGGGCGCCCTGGCCGCGCAGCGACTCGGCGCAGCCCTTGCCGACGTCACCGTAGCCGGCCACGACCGCGACCTTGCCGCCGATCAGGACGTCAGTGGCGCGGTTGATGCCGTCGATCAGCGAGTGCCGGCAGCCGTACTTGTTGTCGAACTTCGACTTGGTGACCGAGTCGTTGACGTTGATCGCCGGGAAAAGCAGCGCGCCGGCCTTGTGCATCTCGTACAGCCGATGCACGCCGGTGGTGGTCTCCTCGGTGACACCCTTGATCCGCTGGCCGATGGTGGTCCAGCGCTGCGGGTTCTCCTGCAGGGTCCGGGTCAGCACCGACAGGACGACGCCGTACTCCTCGGACTCGGCCGTCGACGGGTCCGGCACGGCGCCGGCCTTCTCGAACTCGGTGCCCTTGTGGACCAGCATGGTCGCGTCGCCACCGTCGTCGAGGATCATGTTCGGACCCTCAGCACCCGGCCAGTTCAGCGCCTGCTCGGTGCACCACCAGTACTCCTCCAGCGTCTCGCCCTTCCAGGCGAACACCGGGACACCCTGCGGAGCGTCCGCAGTACCGTTCGGGCCGACGACGACCGCGGCGGCCGCGTGGTCCTGGGTGGAGAAGATGTTGCAGGAGACCCAGCGCACCTCGGCACCGAGCGCGGTCAGCGTCTCGATCAGCACTGCGGTCTGGATGGTCATGTGCAGCGAGCCCATGATCTTGGCCCCGGCCAGCGGCTTGCTCTCGCCGTACTGCGCGCGCATCGCCATCAGACCCGGCATCTCGTGCTCGGCGAGCCGGATCTCCTTACGACCGAACTCGGCGAGTCCGAGGTCTGCCACCTTGTAGTCGAACGTCATGCGGTGCCGCTCCCTGAGGGTGTCGATAATGAGGCTTCCGGGGATGAGCCTAGAGGTGCCGCCACCGGAGCATGGACACTTCATGGGCATTTCTGACACTGAAATGTCAGGATTGGTGTCATGCGCATCACCGAGGCCGCCAGACTCCTGGGCACCACCCCCCGCATGCTGCGGTATCGGGAGGCGCTCGGCCTGCTGCCGCGCTCGCGGACCGGCCGGACCGCCCAACGCCAGTACGACGACCGCGACCTCGCCGCGGTCAAGCTCGCCCTCGAACTGGAACACCGGTACGACGTGACGCCGGCGGCACTGTCGTTCGCCCTGAAGGCACTGGCGGAACCGTCGGTCGCGGCGGACCTCAGAAACCTCGGCTACCGCACCGGCCGCCTCACCACACCCCCGAGCCCCGCCGAGATCGACCGCGAACGCGCCCTCCACTGGCTAGGCCGCTCCGGCGTCCTCCCCCCACCCCACAACCGCCCTCGTTAATCCCCACCCACCGCCCCACTCTGTCGGCCGGCCGACAGGGCAGGGGTGCATGTGGTTCGTCGATTGGTAGGTAGATGTGGTTCGCGTCGCCGGGCTGCGTGAGTCTGCTAGTCGTGGTGAGGAGTATCAAGGGCGCCTTTGGCGTCGCCTTCGGCGATCGAACAAGTTCGACCCTTGACACACCTCACCACGACCAGGGAAGGATCGCAGCTGTCCCGGAGCCGCTGGGAAGTACGGCCACGGTCCGGGTGGTTCCGTGGGGCAGGTTGCCCGGGTGGCTCGTAGGGTCTGCCCGGGTGTTCGCCGGGAGTGGGCTGGCGGTGATTTCCGTGGCCCGGCGACTGGCGCACCCACACACCGGCCAGTTGCGCTTTCCGCCAGATCAGGAGGGGGGTTATCCCCTCAAAGTGTGGGTGGTCATCCGGTATACCGGTAGCCAACCCGTCATCTCGGGGGTTATCCCCTCAAATGACGGGCCGATCAACGGGACCGCCAGCCCGCCGCGCACCACCCGCCCCGTCCTCAAGGGGGTTGACCACTGAGATTGTGGGTTGGCCCCTGAGATTCTCAGGGGCCAACCCACAATCTCAGTGGTCAACCCCCTTCCACCGCACGCGAAACCAGCCGGGCCGACGCAATCCCGGGGATGCGGCTCGCCCCCGGACCGACGGAATCCGCCGGAACCACCCGGGCGGACGGAATCCCCGGATGCAGCTCACACGTCAGCGCGGATCCGCGTAGCTGCGTCCTTCCCTGGCCGAGGTGATGGGTGTCAAGGGTCGAACTTGTTCGATCGCCGAAGGCGACGCCAAAGGCGCCCTTGACACCCA